>JAIOJM010000245.1 GCA_019911785.1 Sulfuricella sp.
GCATGGGCGGGAATTAGCCAACCTAAAACCCAAGCATGTAGGAGCGACCTCCAGGTCGCGAATTCGGTGGTTCGCGACCTGGAGGTCGCTCCTACATCACGCAATTTCAACGTAACTGACCACTAGGACAAGCAGCATGGAAAAAATCGTCTTTCTCGATTCCGCCAGCATCATCGCCGACATCCGCCACCCGGCCTTTCCCCACCAGTGGGAGGAATATCCGGCCACGCCGGCTGACCAGATCGTGGCGCGGCTGACGGATACCACCGTCGCCATCACCAACAAGGTGCCGCTGCGCCGGGAAACGCTGGAGCAATTGCCCAAGCTGAAGATGGTGGCCGTCGCCGCCACCGGCACCGACAACGTGGATATCGCCTGCTGCCGCGAACGCGGCATCGGGGTATCCAACATCCGCAACTACTCGGTGCACACCGTGCCGGAGCACGTGTTCATGCTGATGCTGGCGCTGCGCCGCAACCTGCTGGCGTTCCGCGCCGACTTGCGCAACGGCGCATGGCAGCGGGCCGACCAGTTCTGCCTCTTTACCCATCCGGTGCGCGACCTGCACGGCAGCACCCTGGGACTGATCGGCCACGGCGCCATCGGCCAGGCGGTGGAACAGATCGCGCTGGCGTTCGGCATGCAGGTGCTGATCGCCGAGCACAAGGGTGCCGCCGAGGTGCGCCCGGGCTACACCGCCTTCGACACGGTGCTGCAGGAAAGCGACGTGATCAGTTTACATCTGCCCCTCAGCGAGCAAACCCGCCACCTGATCGGTGCGGCCGAATTCGCCCGGATGAAACCCCACGCCCTGCTGATCAACACCGCCCGCGGCGGTCTGGTGGACGAAGCGGCGCTGCTCGACGCCCTGAATTCGGGCAGGATAGCCGGCGCCGGATTCGACGTGCTGGGCAAGGAGCCGCCCAGAGAAGGCAACCCCCTGCTCGACCTCGACCTGCCCAACTTCATCCTCACGCCGCACATCGCCTGGTCGGGCCGGGAAGCGATGCAGACCCTGGCCGACCAGTTGATCGACAACATCGAGGCGTTCATGCGCGGCGAAGCGCAGAACCGCGTCGCCTGAAACCCATTGGAAAGGAAACGACCATGACTCATCCCGCAGGCATAGCAATCTCCGCCCCGGTCACCCCGGAGCAATCCAGCATCCTCACTCCCGAGGCACTGACGTTCATCGCCGAACTGGCGCGCAAGTTCGAGCCGGTGCGTCTGTCCCTGCTGGAGCGGCGCGTGGCCCGCCAGGCCAAGCTGGACAGCGGCAAGCTGCCCGACTTCCTGGCCGAAACCGCCGCCGTGCGCAGCGGCGACTGGAGCATCGCCCCGGTGCCTGCCGAGTTGCAGGACCGGCGCGTCGAGATCACCGGTCCGGCGGAGCGCAAGATGCTGATCAACGGCCTCAACGCCGGGGCAAAAGTGTACATGGCGGACCTGGAGGATTCCATGACCCCGACCTGGCCCAACGTGGTCGAGGCGCAGATCAACCTGCGCGACGCGGTCGCCCGCACCATCAAGCACGTCAACCCGGATGGCAAGACCTACCGGTTGAACGAAAAAACCGCGGTGTTGTTCGTTCGCCCACGCGGCTGGCATATGCTGGAGAAACACGTGACAGTGGACGGAAAGCCGGTGTCCGGCAGCCTCTTCGACTTCGGCCTGTACTTCTTCCATAACGCAAAAGCCCTGCTGGCCCGGGGCAGCGCACCCTACTTCTATCTGCCCAAGATGGAAAGCCACCTCGAAGCCCGGTTGTGGAACGACGTCTTCGTCTACGCCCAGGAACGCCTCGGCATCCCGCGCGGCACCGTCAAGGCGACGGCGCTGATCGAGACTCTCCCCGCCGCCTTCGAGATGGACGAATTCCTCTACGAGCTGCGCGAGCACTCGGCCGGCCTCAACTGCGGGCGCTGGGATTACATCTTCAGCTGCATCAAGAAGTTCAGCCGCAACCCCGACTTCATCCTGGCCGACCGCAGCCTGGTGACCATGACCTCGCCCTTCATGCGCGCCTATTCGCTGCTTTCGATCAGGACCTGCCATCGCCGCAACGCCCATGCCATGGGCGGAATGGCGGCACAGATCCCGATCAAGTCCGACCCCGAGGCGAATGCCGTGGCACTCGCCAAGGTGCGCGCCGACAAGGAGCGAGAAGCAAGCGACGGCCACGACGGCACCTGGGTAGCCCATCCCGGCCTGGTGCCGCTGGCGATGGAGGTGTTCGACCGGCTGATGCCCACCCCTAACCAGTTGCATAAGAAGCGCGAAGACATCCAGGCTAGCGCTGCCGACCTGCTGAAATTCGAACCGGAAGGCCCGATCACCGAGGCGGGGCTGCTCGCCAACATCGAAGTGGCGATCGCCTACCTCGGCGCCTGGCTCGCCGGCACCGGCTGCGTGCCGATACACAACCTGATGGAGGACGCAGCCACCGCCGAAATTTCCCGCTCCCAGGTATGGCAGTGGATACACAGCGCCCGCGGAGTGCTGGACGACGGCCGCAAGGTTACCGTCGAGATGGTGCGCGCGATGATTCCGGCAACTGTTGCCGGAATCACCGCGGGCGTGAGCGAAAAACGCTTCATTCCCGGGGATTATCAGCAAGGGGCGAAGGTATTCGATCAACTGATCGCCAGCGAGGCGATCGTGGAATTCCTTACCAACCACTGCTACGCCGTCATGGAATAGCCTTTCCGCTGCAACTATCTCATTGCTGAAGCAAGGATTTGCCAGTTGCATTTATCCGGGGGCTTTGCTACTATTTTCATAACGTGAATATTAATTTCATATAGTGAAATTTAAGAGCGGCAGATGCGTTCTGCCATGCCTAACAGTTTTCTGATTACTGGAGAAGAAGATGAGCGCGGAAAAAAAGCTGATTGAACCGCAGACAACACCGGCGTTTTGCCAGGGTATTCAATATTTCGCGGAATCCATGCCGGATTTCGATCGTCACGGCGCTGCCCCCTGC
Organism: Sulfuricella sp.; assembly: GCA_019911785.1. The sequence continues at coordinate 2,984 of JAIOJM010000245.1, forward strand.
CTGTCGGAAAAGGTTCACGGCGTTGCCGACGCCAACGATGAAAAGGCGGCCTACCAGACCCTGCTGGTTGCCGATGCCCTGCGCTATCTGACCCTGCAGGTAACCGGCGCCAAATCTTCCGGCCACCCCGGCGGTTTCGCCAGCAGCGCTGAAGCCTATGCTTCGATGGTGATGCTGGGCCACACCAATATCGTGACCGAAGTCGGACACCACGCGCCGGGCTTCTACAGCGCGATGTTCCTCGACACCTCGCTGGAAGAAATGGGCATCGCCACGGTGCAGCAGATGCGCGAGCGCTTCCGCGAAACCCACGGCCTGCTGGGACATCTGTCCGGCGCCATTCCCGGCCTACTCTCCCCCGCCGGCCCCTTGGGCCAGGGCCAGCATTTCGCCATGGCCGGCGCCCTGCTCCATCCCGGCAAGCTGTTCCCGGTGACCATCGGCGACGGCGGTCTGGGCGAGCCCTACATCATGAGCGCCATGGTGCATTTCAATACCGCCTACCCCAAAGCCACCAACTTCCTGCCGATCCTGGTCTGGAACGGTTATTCCCAGGAGCATCACAGCATGGTCTCGACCTGGGATAACGCCAAGATGACGGCCTACTGGAAGGCCCACGGTTTCAAGCACGTGTACCTGGTGGACGCCAAGGAATTCGACGACCAGAATCAGGATGGCGCCTACGTCGACAGCTCGCTGTTCTCGTGGCAGCGGCGCGTGGCCTTTGCCGGTGCGGTGCTGAAAGCCAGCCACGCGGCCGCACAAAACGGCCTCAACGGCGAGCTGTCGGTGCTGATCCTGAAGCAGCTCAAGGGCACCGGGGTACATGCCACCGGCTCCAAGTCGCACAACCTGTACGCCTACCACACCCTGGAAAGCGATGACGTCAAGGGCGGCCTGCAGCGCCGCGCCCTGTCGACCGCGGCGTGGGAATTGGTGCGCGAGAACTTCCGCCATGCCGGTGGCGGCCCCGCCGTTAAGACCGTGGTGACCGAATTCGAGCTGGAGTTGCCCAGCCTCGACGGCCTGCCGCTGATGACCGAATATGAAGTGGATGGCGAGGCCAAGGTGCCGACTACCGCCTTCGGCCAAGTGGTGGCCGAGGTCGGCAAGCGCGACCCGCGTTTCATCGTCACCAATGCCGATGGCAACGAAGCCTCGGCCATGGCCAACATCAACAAGGCGCTCACGATCCGCCATCCCACGGTGGACGCGCTGTATTTCCAGGGCCCCAACGGCCAGGTCTACGAGCCGCTCAACGAGGATGCATGCGCCGGTCTAGCTGCCGCAGTGGCGCTATTCGGCGGGCGCAGCCTGTGGTGCTCCTACGAATCCTTCGTCATCAACGGCCTGCCGATCTGGCAGACGGTAATCCAGGCGATGGCCGAGCTGCGCCGCAAGACGCCAAGCACGGTGTGCCTGTTCACCGCCGGGGCGCTGGAGCAGGGCCGCAACGGCTGGACCCACCAGCGGCCGGAAGTCGAAGCCTATTTCGCCGCCATGATGCGCAACGGCAACGTGTTCCCGCTCTTCCCGACCGACGCCAACATGATCCAGGTGGCCTACGAGTGGGCTTTGCAGACCCACAACAAAGGCATCGTCATCACTGCCTCGAAAAGCCCGCTGCCGGTACGCACCACTCTGGCGCAGAGCCGCAAGGCGGTGGAGGATGGCGCGATCACCCTGCTCGATACCGACGGCAAGGGCAAGGTGGTGTTCGCGGTAACGGGCGACATGGTGCTCCTGCCGGTATTCGAGGCGGCCGAAGCGCTGACCAAGCAGGGCGTCGGCGTGCGCATCGTCGCCGTGGTCAACCCGCGCCGCCTATACCGCCCCACCGACGTGGCGTGGAATACGGTGTCCCAGCCGGACGGCCAGTTCATGAGCGACGCGGAGTTCGACACCCTGTTCCACGGCGACGCGCTGATCGCCGTCACCGGCGGTCCGTCCGCCATGCTCGAGCCGGTGCTGCTGAGAACCCGCGCGGCACGCCGCGAAACATTCTGCTGGCAGCGTGGCGAAACCACCGCCAGCGTAGGCCAGTTGTTCGACCTCAACGGCATGAATGCCAAGACGATGGAGCAGCGGGCGCTGGCTTTGCTTGGTTAATGACTTAACCGCAGAGGACGCGGAGGATGCAGAGGAAAAGCTTTTTTCAAACTTTGCGTTACTTCGCGTCTCTTGTGCCCTCAGGGGTATTTGCAGTTAATGTTTTTTGCGCTTTTGCTTTCCTCCGCGTCCTCTGCGTCCTCCGCGGTGAAAAAAAGGATTCCCGATGCAACCCAAAATCATAGTTCTCGACGACGACCCCACCGGCTCGCAAACGGTGCATGGCTGCCTGCTGCTCACCCGCTGGGATGTCGAGACGCTGAAACAGGGGCTGTACGACGCCTCCCCCCTGATGTTCGTGCTGACCAATACCCGCGGCATGGGCGCCGCCGAGGCCAGCCAGGTGACGCGCGAGGCGTGCCACAACCTGAAGCTGGCAATGGAAGGGTTCGACCGGCCGGCACTATTCGTCAGCCGCTCCGACTCCACCCTGCGCGGCCATTACCCGGTGGAAACCGACGTCATGGCCGAGGAGCTGGGCCCGTTCGACGCCCACTTCCTGGTGCCCGCCTTTTTCGAGGGCGGCCGCTTCACCGTGGACAGCATCCATTATCTCAAGGTGAGCGGCCAGCCGGTGCCGGTGCACGAGACCGAGTTCGCGCGGGATTCCGTGTTCGGCTACCGCCACAGTTACCTGCCCGACTACGTGGAAGAGAAAACCCGCGGCCGCATCAAGGCCAATGAAGTGGTGCGCTTCACCCTCAACGACATCCGCGCCGGCTCGCTCGACCGTCTGCTGGCGCTGGGCGGCAATGCCTGCTGCGTGGTGGATGCCGAGACCCAGGCCGATCTCGACCGCTTCGCCGAAGACCTGGAACAGGCCGCCAGCCAAGGCAAGCGTTTCCTGTTCCGCAGCGCCGCCAGCCTGTTGACCGCCCTGGCAAAATTGCCATCCCAGCCGGTTGTGGCCGAGGACATGCACCGCTACGTCAAAAACAACCGGCCCGGCGTGGTGGTGATGGGCTCGCACGTCAAGAAGACCACCGACCAGCTCCAGGTATTGCTGCAGCAGGAAGGCATCGCAGCGGTCGAAGTGGATGTAAGCCGCATGCCGGAAGAGAGCCCGGCCCTGCTGCAAGAGGTGCTGGCGAAAGTTGCCCAGGCGCACCAGAATGGCCAGACCCCGGTGGTGTTCACCAGCCGGGTGGAACGCCTGTTTCACGACCAGGCCGCCCGCCTGGCGTTCGGCGAGCACGTGTCCGGTTTCCTGATGGACGTGGTGCACGGCCTGCCCGCCACCATCGGTTTCATCATCAGCAAGGGCGGCATCACCTCCAACGACATGCTCAGCAAGGGACTCGCCCTGCCGACGGCACGCCTGGCGGGGCAGATACTGGCCGGCTGCAGCGTGGTGCTGACCCCCGCCGGGCATCCCTTCCCGGAAATTCCGGTGGTCATCTTTCCCGGCAACGTCGGCGACGAGAAAGCGCTGGCCGCAGCCTATCACCGTCTGCGCGGGATCAGGGAATAAAACGTGAAGGCAAACCTGACCGGCGTGTTGCAGGCTGCTGCAGGCGGTATCGGTTCGTTCAATGTGCTTGACCTCGACATGGCACAGGCGGTGCTCGATGCCGCCGAAGCGGCCCGTCGCCCGGTGATTGTGGGCATCGCCTCACGCCATTGGGACAGCATACGGGCGCCCCGGCTGGCGCCATCGCTGCTTGCCATGATCGAGCAGGCGACAGTGCCCGCCGCACTGCACCTCGACCATGCCAACGAGCGCCAGCTCGACATGATACGTGCCGCCCTCGATCTGGGCTTCACCAGCATCATGATCGACGGCTCCCACCTGCCGTTCTCCAAAAACGCCGCACTCACTGCCCGGGTGGTGGAACTGGCGCGGGATTACGGCGCCGGCGTGGAAGGGGAGCTGGGCGGCATCGCCGGTGAGGAAGGCGTGGCCGACACCGGTGCCGACTCGCCCGAACAAATGCCCTATACTGATCCGGCAGAGGCAACCCGTTTCGTCGCCGAAACCGGCGTGGACGCGCTGGCGGTCGCGGTCGGCACCGCCCATGGCATCTACAAGCACGAGCCGAAAATCGATTTCGACACCATCCGCAACGTGGCCAAGGCGACCCCGGTGCCGCTGGTGATGCACGGCGCAACTGGCATCAGCAACGAAGTCATCCGGCTATCGGTGCAAATCGGCATCCGGAAAATCAACTATTTCTCCGGCCTGCTGGCCGAGGGAATAAACGAAATACGGGAAACCGCCAAGCTGGACGGCTACGATTTTCTCGGTTTCAAGCAGAGGCTGGCGGCCCGCTGGAAAGCGGATGTACGACGGCAGATCGAGCTTTACGCAGGTTGACGGATGAGCGCAGCAATGGAAAAGCATGAACTGGTAAAACGACTGCAGGGGATTCTTCCCTCCGACGCGGTACTGCATGAGGAGGAAGACCTCAAGCCGTTCGAATGCGACGGCCTGTCGGCCTACCGCCAAGTGCCGCTGGCGGTGGTGCTGCCGGAAACCGAGGAGCAGGTGCGCGAAATCCTGCTGCTGTGCCGCCGCGAAAACGTGCCGGTGGTGGCGCGTGGCGCCGGCACCGGGCTGTCGGGCGGGGCGCTGCCGCTCGCTGACGGCGTGCTGCTCAGCCTGTCGAAGTTCAACCGCATCCTGGCGCTCGACCCCCTCGCCCGCATCGCCCGCGTCCAGCCCGGCGTGCGCAACCTGGCCATTTCCGAGGCGGCGGCGCCGCACGGCCTGTATTACGCCCCCGACCCGTCGAGCCAGATCGCCTGCTCCATCGGTGGCAACGTGGCGGAAAACGCCGGCGGGGTGCATTGCCTGAAATACGGCCTCACCGTCCACAACGTGCTCAAGCTGCGCGCCTACACCATGGATGGCGAACTGCTGGAGATCGGTTCGGAGGCCATGGATTCCGCCGGCTACGACCTGCTGGCGCTGCTTACCGGCAGCGAGGGCATGCTCGGCGTGATCACCGAGGTGACGGTAAAGCTGTTGCCCAGGCCCGAACTCGCCCAGGTGGTAATGGCGGCGTTCGACACGGTGGCAGAGGCCGGCGCCGCGGTGGGCGAGATCATCGCCGCCGGCATCATCCCGGCCGGCCTGGAAATGATGGATCGGCTTTCGATCCAGGCGGCGGAGGATTTCGTCCACGCCGGTTACCCCCTCGACGCCGAAGCCATCCTGCTGTGCGAGTCGGACGGCACGCCGGAAGAAGTCGCCGAGGAAATCGCCAAAATGCAGGCGATACTCTCGCGCTGCGGCGCAACCTCGCTGCGCACCTCTGCGAACGAGACGGATCGTCTCAGGCTGTGGGCAGGACGCAAGGCCGCCTTCCCCGCCGTGGGCCGCCTCTCCCCCGATTACTACTGCATGGACGGCACCATCCCGCGCCGCGAGCTGACCCACGTGCTGCGCCGCATCGACGAGCTGTCCCAGGAATACGGCCTGCGCGTGGCCAACGTGTTCCACGCCGGCGACGGCAACCTCCATCCCCTGATCCTGTACGATGCCAATCAGCCGGGCGAATTCCATCGCGCCGAGGAGCTCGGCGGCAAGATCCTGGAACTGTGCGTGGAAGTAGGCGGCACCATCACCGGCGAGCACGGCGTCGGGATCGAGAAAATCAACCAGATGTGCGCGCAGTTCAATCCCGAGGAACTGCAGAGGTTCCGCGAGGTGAAGCTGGCATTCGACCGGTCCGGCCTGCTCAACCCCGGCAAGGTGATCCCCACCGCCCACCGCTGCGCGGAATTCGGCGGCATGCACGTGCACCACGGGCAGGTGCCGTTCCCTGATATTCCCCGTTTTTGAGAAGATAGATAAAGCGATGCAGGACATCATCGAACAATTCAGCCAGACCGTGCGCGAAGCCGGCCGTGATCGCCGCCCGTTGCGCATCCTCGGCTCGGGCAGCAAGTCGTTCTACGGCCGCCCTGTGCATGGCGAAACACTGGACGCGACCGTTTGTCACGGCATCGTTTCCTACGAGCCCACCGAGCTCGTGCTCACCGCCCGTGCCGGCACGC
>JAIOJM010000246.1 GCA_019911785.1 Sulfuricella sp.
TCGTTGGAGAAGAAAGACGCCTGGACTGGATGGAGCATATCCAGCACATCAGGGAAAGCCGCAAACTCTTGCCGATCACTTACGAAATTTCCGCCCAGCAGGTTTTTCAGGTCGGCCCTGAGGTTTCGATCGGCGACCTGAAACTGCGCGGCAGCAAAATGAAACTGCAGATGGGCCTCCTGCATGAAGGGGATCTGCTCAACTTCCTGGATGATTTGAAGCACAAAGGGTTTTATACTGTCCAGGAATGCAAGGTCAAGCGGGCCGGCGCGGAGCCTGAAAGCGCGCATTTGCCGCTGGCCGCGGAGTGCGTCATTTATTGGCTGACACTCGGCGAACGAGTACACGGCCCGGAAAAAACCCCTCAATAAAGGCGGACAACAACCATGGCACGCCTGATATTTCTGCTGATGATCGCTTTCCAGCCCGGGCACGCCGCCTGCGCCGGCGCAGAGCCCCTTGGCCGCCTGTTTTTCAGCCCCGACGAGCGAGCCATGCTCGACCGGATGCGGCAAAAAAACAGCGGAAGCGCCGCCAGCGCGACGGCACAAATCACCCTGAATGGCATCGTCCGGCGCAGCAGCGGCAAAACCACCGCCTGGATCAACCAGGTGCCGCAAAACGAGAACGAAACACCCCAGGGCATAGCCGTACAACAGGGGAAAACCTCCAAACCATCCGCCCTCCTGCTGCTGCCTTCGGGCAAGCAGGTTCAGTTGAAGGCCGGGCAAACATTCGACACCACCAAGGGAAAAATTCGCGAGGGCTATGAAGGCAGCACTGCCCCCGCGCCCCAAGAGGCTGCAAGATAGAGGCCAGCCATGCAGACAAGCCCCATCCCACGCCGCGAACGCGGCGCCACCCTGCTCATCATCCTCACCATCATCGGGATCGGCGCAGCATTCCTGCTGGTTTCCGCACTCAACAAGGCAAATCAGCAGATCGAACGGGACAAGATTACCGCGGCGGCACTGGCACAGGCGAAGGATGCATTGATCGGCCGGGCGGCGCTGGACGACAACCGGTTGGGGAGCCTGCCCTGCCCGGATCTGGTAACAAATATCGCCGGTATCAATGTTCCCGGCGACGGCACAGCCGACCTGTTCGCGGGAAACGAATGCCCCAGCTACGTAGGCTGGCTGCCTTGGCGAACTCTCGGCCTGCCCGAACTGCGGGACGCATCGGGCGAACGACTCTGGTACGCGCTCTCCCGCTCGCTGCGCGACGACGGCTCAGCACAACCTATCAACAGCAGTACTGCCGGCGATCTCGCAGTGGGTACGACGAGCCAGATCGCCGCAATCGTTTTCGCACCAGGTCAGCCGCTGCCGGGACAATCCGGAAGACCCTCCATCAACGTGGCCGACTACCTCGACGGAAGCAACGCCGATGGTGACAACATCTACACGACAGGGCCATTGACGAACAGCTTCAACGATCGACTAATCCATATCAGCCGCGACCAGTTGATGACATCCGTAACCAAGAGAGTGGCACAAGAACTGAAACAGCGCCTCGACGCTTACGGTGCCACTTATCCACCTGCCGGCGACCCTTCCGGGGAATGTCAGGCGGCGCTAACCACTGGGAGTATACCCCTGACCGATGCCGATTTGGACTGCGGCGGCGCACTCCCCGTGTTGCCAACCTGGTTCCAATCCAACTGGTTTCCGGTTACGACTTACACGCGGGATAGCACGATCACGACCCGAGCCACGCTGAACTTTAACGGTTGCGGCATCACCTACATCCTGAATCTGGGCGCGCCCACGACCCAAAACCAACCCGGGTGCTGATCTATCCATGAAATATATCCACACTTTTTTCTTATCAAGGAAAAAATGCTTCAGGAGAGCCACGTGAAAAAGGATCGAGCCGGTTTTACCCTGGTTGAGATGGCCATCGTGCTAGTGATCGTCGGCCTGCTGCTGGGCGGCCTGCTGATGCCGCTGTCCGCGCAAGTCGAGCAGCGGCGAATCGGCGAGACCCAGAAAGCACTGGAGGAGATCAAGGAAGCGTTGATCGGTTTCGCAATCGCCAATGGGCGCCTGCCCTGCCCGGCTCCGGCAACTTCGGCAACCGGCGCGCCCTTGGCAGGGCTCGAGCCCAGTCCAATCGTTGCCGGTGCCGTTGGCTGCACTAACGCCGCTGGAGTACTGCCATGGGCCACGCTGGGAGTCAATGAAACCGACGCATGGGGAAATCGATATACCTACAGGGTAACAAAGGAATTCACGCGAACCGTGCCACAGGTTACCTTCACCAGTTGTGCCACTCCGCCCCCATCCAACCCCCAATATGCAGCGTTCGCACTTTGCTCGCAGGGAAACATGGCCATACTCAATATGGGAGGCGGAAGCACCATTTCCAGCAATGTCCCCGCCGTGGTGGTTTCCCACGGCAAAAACGGCAACGGTGCCTACACCAGCCAAGGAACCCAATTACCTCTCGGCGCCGATGTGGATGAGCAGGACAACCAGCTGACAACCGCCGGAACAGCCACAGCCAACAACAATTTCATCAGCAAAACACCCACCGCCACGTTCGACGACATCGTCACTTGGGTTTCCCCCAACATCCTGTTCAACCGCATGGTTTCCGCCCAGAAGCTCCCCTGATCCATGCTGCAACAAATAAGCACGCCCAAGCCATCCGCGCCCATGCACCGGCGGGGAGTCCCATACTGGGCGAAACAAATGGAAAATGCATAATCAGTAAATTCACCTAGACCTTATTAAGGAATTTGCTTAGACTTATACACAAAATAACCGGTAATTTGAGGTTATAGGCATGTGCCCAACCAACCCCATCTGATTGATCAAAAGAGGAATAAAATGAAAAAATCCCAATCCGGTTTTACCTTGGTGGAAATCGCCATCGTGCTGGTGATCATCGGCCTGCTGCTAGGCGGCGTGCTGAAAGGCCAGGAATTGATCGAGCAATCGAAAATCAAACGTGTCGTCAATGACTTTAACAGCATTAATGCCGCCTATTACACCTATCAGGATCGCTACCGTTTCTTGCCAGGTGACGACCCCAATGCTGCAGCGCGTTGGACGACCTCAGTCGGAGGTGGTGCTGCCACTAGCGGTGGTGGCAATTCCATTATTACCGCGACTCTAGCCCAAATACTGGCTGGCGGCGCTAATGAAGGGGGATATGCTTGGCAGCACCTGCGCGCCTCAGGTTTGGTTACTGGCGACCTGTCAAGCGCTGCAACGTCCGAAACCCCCGAACTTACGCCTTTCAATTCCAATTACGGTATCGGAACGAGTGTTACCCTTTTTGGCTTCGGGATCGTGCCCGTTTTCTGCGCCAGCCTGCCTCCGAAGGCGGCAGAGCAACTTGACCGCCAACTGGATGACGGCAATCCGAATACCGGCAATATTCGCGCTGGCGTTCCGAACGCTACCGTGAACACTGCGCCAGCTGCCGCGACTGCTGGTACTGCGACATACGTCGATGCCCCCAATACTTGGTACGCCGTGTGCAAGAGGCTCTAATAGCCACCTCGTAATCAACTCGAAAAAGCCCGGCAAAGCCGGGCTTTTTCTTTCCTAAGGAACCGCTGATTTATTCGTCGCACCGGCGAAAGCCGGTGTCCAGTGCGTTGAATTTTCTAGATTCCGGCCTTCGCCGGAATGACGATTTGTCATTTAATCAGCGGTTCCTTAGGGCTTGGCCGCATTCACCTGCGGTATGTCTGTCTTCTTCGCCTCAGGCTGTGCACGCGGCGCCTGCTTCGGATCTTCCAGCACCTGGAAAAAAATCTCGTCGCGCTTGATCATGCCCAGTTCGCTGCGGGCGCGCTCCTCGATGGCGTCG
>JAIOJM010000247.1 GCA_019911785.1 Sulfuricella sp.
TCTATGCGCTGCCGCAGTCGCCGCAGCTGTTCAAGCAGCTGCTGATGGTGTCCGGCTTCGACCGCTACTACCAGATCGTCAAATGCTTCCGTGACGAGGACCTGCGCGCCGACCGCCAGCCCGAATTCACCCAGGTGGATATCGAGACTTCGTTCCTGACTGAGCAGCAGATCACCGATCTGGTCGAGACCATGGTGCGCCGTTTGTTCAAGACCGTACTCGATGTCGATCTGCCCGATTTCCCGCGCATGACCTATGCCGAGGCGATGCGCCGCTACGGCTCGGACAAGCCCGACCTGCGCGTGACGCTGGAACTGACCGACCTCACCGACGTGATGAAGGACGTCGACTTCAAGGTCTTCAGCGCTCCCGCCAACTCACCCACCGGCCGTGTCGCGGCGTTGCGCGTGCCCAAGGGCGGCGAGATCACCCGCGGCGAGATTGATGCCTACACCCAGTTCGTCGCCATCTACGGTGCCAGGGGCCTGGCTTATATCAAGGTCAACGATGTCGCCAAGGGCCGCGAAGGCCTCCATTCGCCGATCGTCAAAAATCTCTCCGACGCCGCCCTGAAGGCAGTGATTGAGCGCACCGGCGCCACCGACGGCGACCTGATTTTCTTCGGCGCCGACACGGCGAAAGTGGTGAACGAAGCGCTCGGCGCGCTGCGCGCCAAGATCGGCCACGAGCGCGGCTTCGCCGAAGGCGCCTGGAAGCCGCTGTGGGTGGTGGATTTCCCGATGTTCGAACGCGACGAGGAAGGCAATCGCTGGCAAGCCCTGCACCACCCCTTCACCGCCCCGGCAGAAGGCCACGAGGAATTGCTGTCGAGCGACCCCGGCAAGGCGCTGTCCAAGGCCTACGATTTCGTGCTCAACGGCTGGGAATTGGGCGGCGGCTCGATCCGTATCCACCGCCAGGAAATCCAGTCCAAGGTATTCGATGCACTCAACATCAGCGCCGAGGAAGCGCAGGAGAAATTCGGCTTCCTGCTCGAAGCCCTGCAATACGGCGCCCCGCCCCACGGCGGCCTGGCGCTCGGGCTCGACCGCCTGGTCACGTTGATGGCGGGCGCGGAATCGATTCGCGACGTGATCGCCTTCCCCAAAACCCAGCGTGCTTCCTGCCTGCTTACCCAGGCGCCGAACGCGGTGGACGAGAAGCAGCTGCGCGAATTGCACATCCGCCTGCGCCAGCAGGTGCAGACCCAGGTGGAAGTGGAGAAGGTTGATTAAACCTCTGCGTCCTCTGCGCTGAAAGCGGTTGGTGAAAACGCATAAAATCCCCGTCTCGGTTCTGGTGGTGATCTACACTTCAGATCAGCAGGCGCTGTTGCTGGAGCGGGCCGATCATCCCGGCTACTGGCAGTCGGTAACGGGGAGCTGCGATCCGGGCGAGAGCCTGCGCCAGACCGCGGTGCGCGAAGTGCGCGAGGAAACCGGTCTGGATGCCGAGAAGTACGCGCTTACCGACTGGAACCTGCAGTTTGAATTTGAAATCTTCGAAGAATGGCGCCACCGCTATGCGCCGGGGGTAACCCGCAACGCCGAACACGTGTTCGGGCTGGAACTGCCGCAGTCTTTGCCGGTCTCTCTGGAGCCGCGGGAGCATTTGAATTTCCAGTGGCTGTCTTGCGGCGAGGCGGAGAAGAAGGTTTTTTCCTGGACCAATGCCGCGGCGCTGGAAAAGCTGCCACTAATAATGAAAGCTGTTTAAAATTTATTTGCCACAGAGATCACAGAGGGCACAGAGATAAAAACCAGGACTCTCTCTGTGTTCTCTGTGGCCAAGTTTTGTTTGGGATAAACTAACACCCATGAACGATTCCGCGATCCCCTTTTCCGAATATCAGAACCTGCCCGACGAGGCCTGCCAGGCGCGCATCCGCGCCGCCAAGGCCAGCCTGGGCAAGCGTCTGGTGATCCTGGGGCATCATTACCAGCGTTCCGACGTGTTCCAGCATGCCGATTTCACCGGCGATTCGCTCAAGCTGTCGCGCCTGGCGGCCAATTCCGAAGCCGACTACATCGTGTTCTGCGGCGTGCATTTCATGGCCGAGGTGGCGGATATCCTGTCGCGCCCCGAGCAGATTTCCATCCTGCCCGATCTGGCGGCGGGCTGTTCGATGGCGGACATGGCGACGCTGGCCAGGGTCGAGCGCGCCTGGCGCGAGCTGAAGACGGTGCTCGATCCCGATGCCACTTTTACTCCCGTCACCTACATCAACTCGGCGGCCGACCTGAAAGCCTTCTGCGGCGAGCACGGCGGCATCGTCTGCACCTCCAGCAATGCCACCAAAATCCTGGAATGGTCATTTTCCCGGCGCGACAAGGTGCTGTTCTTCCCCGACCAGCATCTGGGACGCTGGAGCGGCCACAAGATGGGCATCCCGCTGGAAGACATGGTGCTGTGGGACTGGGATCAGCCGCTCGGCGGGCTCACGCCCGAGCAGGTCAGGAAGGCCAAGATCATCCTGTGGAAAGGGCTGTGCTCGGTGCACCAGATGTTCACGCCGGCCAACATCCAGCGCTTCCGCCAGGAGCATCCCGACGGCCTGGTGATTTCCCACCCGGAATGCAGCTTCGAGGTGTGCGAGCTGTCGGATTACGTCGGTTCCACCGAATACATCATCAAGACCGTTGCCGCATCCCAGCCCGGCACGCACTGGCTGGTGGGCACCGAGCTGAACCTGGTCAGCCGTCTGGCGGAGCAGTTCAAGGCCGAGGGCAAGACCGTCCAGTTCATGGCCTCGACCGTGTGCATGTGCTCGACCATGGCGCGCATCGATCCGCAGCACCTGGCCTGGTGCCTGGAGAACCTGGTTGCCGGCCAGGTGGTGAACCGCATCAAGGTGCCGACCGAGGAGGCCGAACTGGCCCGGGTGGCGTTGCAGCGCATGTTGGATGCGTCCTGAGAGCGCCATGACACAGGCGATTCGGATCGTCACCTACAACATCCATAAGGGATTTTCCCAGTTCAACCAGCGCATGGTGCTGCACGAGCTGCGCGACCAGTTGCGCAGCATACACGCCGACCTGGTTTTCTTGCAGGAAGTGGTGGGCGCTCACGATCTTCATGCGGAGAAACACGAGAACTGGCCTGAGGCTTCCCAATACGAGTTTCTCGCCGACTCCATCTGGGAGGATTACGCTTACGGCAAGAACGCGGTTTATCCCGAAGGACATCACGGCAACGCGATCCTGAGTCGCTTCCCGATCGTCAGTTCGGAAAATGTCGATGTCTCGGCCCACCGCTACGAGCAGCGCGGCTTGCTGCACGTTGAAGTGAGCATGCCGGGCTGGGACCAAACCCTGCATTGTGTATGCGTTCACTTCGGACTGTTTTCCAAGGGGCGGCGCCTACAGCTGTCGGCATTGCGCGACAGGATCGAGAGCCTGGTGCCGCCCCACGCGCCGCTGATTATCGCCGGCGATTTCAACGACTGGCGCAGCGAGGCTTGCGACACCCTGGCCCACGCGATGCACCTGAAAGAGGTGTTCGGGGCGACCAAGGGCAAGCCCGCCCGCAGTTACCCGGCGGCGCTGCCCATGTTCCGGCTCGACCGCATTTATGTGCGGGGGCTGCGCGTGACGACCGCCGAGGTGCACAGCGGCAGGCCGTGGTCGAAGATTTCCGATCACGCAGCTCTGTCCGCCACCGTTCATAGAGCATGATTCTAGAAAAAGCTATTGAACCACGGAGGACGCAGAGGACGCGGAGGAATTCAAATGCTTAGCGTAACAAACACACTCACCCAGCGGGTAACTCAGCACAAATTCCAAGTTCTTGTTTTCCTCTGCGTCCTCCGCGTCCTCTGCGGTGAAACGCCGTTTTTAGGATGATGGAACTGATACCAGGCAATCGCCTGACTCTCCTCCAGAACGGTGCGGAATATTTCCCGGCCCTCGAAGCCGCTATCGACCAAGCGCGCCGCGAAATATTCCTGGAATCCTATATCTACGAATACGATGAAACCGGCAGGAGGATTAGCGCAGCGCTGGAACGGGCGGCAAGGCGGGGCGTGACCGTGCATCTGCTGCTCGATGGCTTCGGTTCGAAGACCTTGTCGCGGGCGGTGGTCGAGGAGATGCGCGGGGCCGGCATGCAGCTGCTGTTCTACCGGCCGAAAGTCTCGCCGTGGAGTCTGAAGCGCGGGCGATTGCGGCGCATGCACCGCAA
>JAIOJM010000248.1 GCA_019911785.1 Sulfuricella sp.
CAACCGGAAACGGCATCATTCGACCCTCGGCTACAGATCGCCAACCCAGTTCCTGAAGGACTGGATCAGCGCTCAGCATGATGAAAAACTGGTAGCATGAAACCCACCCGTTGGAAGACGAAAAACCGGGGGAAGCTCAAAGTGCAACAAGATAGGCACAGCAATAAGGGCTACTGTCAACGGGTATTCAAGAATAATCTTCCCTTCTGATGAGAACAAAAGCACCAACATTCCCAAGAGAGATGCTGTTGCCAAGGTGTCCATCACAGGCAAGAAGCGGTTGGCAAACCAAGGTACACCCTTATTGGAAATCAAGAGACGCCTGGAGACTTGGCCGACAAACAATGGCAAAGCAACAAATAACAAAACACTGTGAACAACCAGCGAGAAGGGAACAGGCACACCGCCCACGCCCAGGTAGAATGCTGTCAAAGGAGCATACAGCAACAGAGTGGACACGGCGTTGATGGCCGTAATCACTACGCCTTGGGCCACATTGCCACGTGCAAAGGCTATCCAGAACAACACCATTCCAGTGCAAGGCGAAATGCCCAACAAGATTGTTCCTGCGCGAAACTCTGGATTGCCTAAGAAAAGTGTTGCCAAGAGCACCATCAACGGCGGCGCAATAACCCAGTTGGCAATCAAGGTTAGCATTGAAGGCCCAATGTTCTTGACTGCGTGCGAGAGTTCTTCGAGTTTGACCTTTGCCATCGTCGGATACATCAGAAAGAACATCAGAAAGGCAATGGGAATGGATACACCGCCAACATTGAGTGAATTGAGGTCGTGTATAAGTTGCGGAAAGAGCCTCCCGAAAAGTAATCCTGCAATCGCACATAGGGCAATCCAGAGGTAAATGTACTTTTCAAAGCAGCCAAGTGTTACTTTAGCTTCTTGGCCCATTTGTGTTCCCTTCACTCTTGTCCATATCCGGGCGCGGCACACCGCCAAGGCGGTCGGTGACGATGAGACGGCGGCCTGTCTATGGCGACTGGTGTGTGCCGGCACGAATTTCAATGCCGTAGCGCCTGATTTTTTCCCAAAGCGTTTTTCTGCTCACACCCAGCGAGTCTGCGGCACGGGTCATGCAATAGTCGGCCTGAACAAGTGCCTGTCTGATGCAGTCTTTTTCCGCCACAGCCGCCGCTGCCTTGAGATTCCCCAATGGCCTGACGGTCCCCGGTTGCTCGGGGAAAAAGTCCTCCGCGCCCAGGACATCCCGCTCGGCCAGCGCCACGGCACGTTCCACCATGTTGCGCAATTCCCGGATATTTCCCGGAAAGTCGTAGGCTGACAGCGCTGCCTCGGCAGTGGGGCTGAGGGAAGGAAGCTTTCTGTCCAGTTCCGCCGAGAAGAATTCCAGGAAATATCTTGCGAAAAACAGGATGTCTTCCCGTCTTTCCCGGAGTGGCGGCAGATGGATATGCAGCACGTGGATCCGGTAGTAGAAATCCTCACGCATGCGCCCTTGCCGGACTGCCTCTTTCAGGTCGCGGTGGGTGGCCGTGATCAGGCGGATGTCGAGCGGCAGGCGTTCGGTACCGCCGAGCCGTTCGAATTCTCGTTCCTGGAGCACCCGCAGCAGCTTCACCTGAATGTCCGGCGACAGGTCACCGATTTCATCCAGGAAGAGCGTGCCGCTGTTCGCCAGTTCGAGCTTGCCGGGCTTGCGCCGGTCTGCCCCGGTGAAGGCGCCGCGCTCGAAGCCGAACAGCTCGGATTCCAGGAGGGAAGCAGGAAATGCGCTGCAGTTGATGGTGACGAATGGGCCGCCGCCACGTGCGCCCGTGTAGTGGCAAAGTTTTGCCACTACCTCCTTGCCGGTGCCGGTTTCCCCGGTGATCAGCAGGCTGGATGGTAGGTCGCGGACCTTCCTGATCACCTGCTCGACTTCCCGCATCTTCGGGCCGACTCCGATGGTCGTCTGACCGCGCCCCAGGCGGGACCCCAGCTCGGACACCATCTCTCCGGCGATTCGCTCATCGCGCTGGCGCCTCAGGATGTGCAGGATCTTCTCCAACAAGGCGGATGGGTCGTAGGGCTTGGTGAGATAGTCGTCCACGCCTTCCTTAACCAGCCGGACCGCCTGCTCGACAGTGCCGTAGGCCGTGATGACGAGGAAGGACGCGCTGCCGTAACGGCTGCGCAGGGCGAAATAAAGCTCTTCCCCGGTCATGTCCGGCAAACGGATATCGAGTATGAAAAGCTCGGGGTCCCGATCGAAGGCAAGCTCGTCCAGCGCCGCCTGCCCGCTGCGGAACCAGCGGACATCGAATCCATTTCCGGACAGATAGGTGACCAGGCTTTGCCCGGCGATGGGGTCGTCCTCAATGACGTACAGGCTCATGTTCCTCGCTCCTTTGCGTTTCAGACGGAACCTTGGGAAGGGTTACGGCAAAGCGGGTGCCCTTCCCCACCTCGCTTTCGACCTCTATAACGCCTCCCATGGCGTGGACCAGCCCCATGCTGACCCACAGCCCCAGGCCGGTGCCGTCGGCCCTGGTGGTGAAAAACGGCTCGAATATCCTATCCAACTGTTCCTGTGGCATCCCGTCTCCGGTGTCCTCCACGACGAATACCAGCGTGTTTTCCCGCTCGGCGGCAAGGAAGGTGAGTATGCCGCCCTCCGGCATCGCCCCCACCGCGTTGATGAGAAGATTCGTCAGCACTTGCTGAAGTTGCGCCCTGGGCACATAAAAAGGGGTTTCGAGTTCGTTCCGCCAATCGATACGGATGTGGCGCAGTTCGCAGTCATGGCGCACAAGCAGGAACAGGTCATCCAGGCAGCGCGGATCACAGACGGTAATCGTGCCGGCTCCGCGATGTTGAACCAGCAGCGCTTCGACCACGCTCTCAATCTGCTTCAGACCCGACTCCAGGAGCTGGACACTTTGCTCCCGAGTGGCTGGATCACCGGAAAACAGGCGCAGGTTTTCCAGAGCGTTCTTCATGCCGCCAAGGGGATTGTTGATCTCATGCGCGACGCCCGAAACCATCCTGCCGATCGCCGCCAGTTTTTCGGCGACCTGCAGTTGCACGCTCAGGGCTTCCTTCTCCTGCAATTGCGCAGCCATTTCATTGAATGTTGCGACCAGGCGGCCTATCTCGTCTTTCTCATGGGCATGTATCGGTGCGATCTCATCGAGCCGGCCGCTACGGATCTGTTCAACGGCGGTGGTCAGTTCTCCGATGGGTTTGGTCATCCTGCGGGAAAGCACCCAGCCCAGCAAACTGCCGGCGATGGCGAGGATGGTGGCGATCGCCCCGATTTGGACGATGGTGGTCAAGACGCGCCAGCGGATGAAATCGGTATCGTAGCCCAGCCAGACGAAGCCGATTTCCTTTCCGCGGTACTCAATGGGCGCGCTCGCCAGCAGCGCTTCGCTGCCACGGAAGACGCCGGTGCGAACGACGGCGCCGCGGCCGGGGAACATGCCTTCGAAGGCGCGCAACTCAGCCAGCGGCATCCCGATCCGTTGCCTATCCGGTTGCGTGTGGGCGAGCACAACCCCTTCGTCGGTAACGATGGCGCCGAACAGCAACGGCGCCATTTCCTGATCCAGCGCGTCCACTTGCCGGCGCAGGTTTGCGTAAAGAGCCCAATAGTCCATCCGGACGACGTTTTCGGTATTTGATATGGAAAGGGCGAGGGCGAACTGCCGCGCCCTGCCTTCGAGCGCGTCGCGCACCACTCCGGTTTCCCACACTTGAGCAATGACGCCGGCCACGAACGCGACGAAATAGACGATGGCTACCACCGTCACGGGCAGCTTGATTTGCAGCCCCCACTGCCTGGGATCAAGACGCAACGGTTTCACGGCCTGGTTCGCCGAGCCTTCGGCGGCTGGATATGGATATCCAGCCTGATGCTGTCGTACAGCTTGTCTCCATGGCGCGCAAATCGGGTGAGCTGGAGGATATTGAGGAGTTCCTTGCCCTCCTTGTCGGTTTCCATGTTGAGAAGGGCTTTTTTCAGGCTGGCAACCTGAGATTCGTCCGCCCTCCTGGATGCCACGAAAGGCGGCAGGCCATAAGCGCCTGACCGCGCGATGACACGAGTCCTGCGGGCCAGCTTGGGCGATTCGATTGAAATCGCCTCCCACACCTGGCCGTCCACGCTTCCGCCATCCGCCATCCCGTCGGCAACCGCCTTGATGGTTTCTGCATGGCTATAGGTGAAAAAGTGAATGCGAAACATCCGATCAGGATCGACAACCGGCTTGTTCTGACTGAGATGGCCGGCAATCAATGAGCGAAAACTTACGGAATCCGGATCCGAGAAAGCAAAAATACCGCCTTTCAGGTCATCGAGAGAGCGGGCCGGACTCGACGCGGGAACAATGAGATAGATCCTGTAATACGGATCCCCCCGGAATTCGGGCGTGGCTACATAACGGAGAAACCCGGCTTCCGTGCCGCGGACATAGGGATAGCCGCAAATCCAGGCGAAATGCAGGTCATCCCTGCGCAGCAATTCCTGGATCTCGTGGTACGATTTCCGATAAACGAACCGTACCGGCTGGCCGGTCTGCTCGCTCAGATACTTCGCCCATCGGTCGTAAGCCAGCGAATCTTTCACGAACATTGCCTGGGTGATCCCGATTCGCAGTTCCGCCGCAGCCGGAGTGGTCATGAAAGCGGCGACAAAAAGAACTGCCGCCGGCGCGAGGCGCGCGAAAAATCCCCTTGGCCGAATTCCGGCCCAAGGAAAACGATATTGCCCCATCAGTTTGAAGCACTGCCCTGCCCCCCGCATCCGCACCTCCGGAACCAGTATGCCGATACTGCTCCAGTTATTCTATAGCAAAGAATCTCAGTTGGCCAAAGCTGCAAGAGCACCAGTTTTTGGAATGCCTGGTTGATTTTGCACTAATTAGACCGAAGGCTTGGTATCCTTCGCGGGATGGTTCAGCTTCCAGGTTTCCATGCATCCCAGGCCGCAGAAGTGGGCAGTGTAGTCAGCGCCTTCAAAAGTCAGCGCCGCGCTGGTCGGAATTTCGGCCTTGCAGAGATCACAGGTCAAGGGGGCACAAACATCGTCTTCCGAACAGGTGACAATAGGCGCACCGGCAGGTGTCTTTAGTTGCATGGTTAACCTCCTTGATATTATCTAATCTTAAGTTTAGATAATTTTGACTCCCATGATGCAGAAAAATTCAAGCCGTGTTGCCACCCCATGACGGGCTCAGTGCTGCAAAAAACAATCCGGGGTTGATATTTGTCCTAGTTAGAACTATTATGCTTCTAACCAGGACTTGTTATCGACCATGACCACTACCCCATTCCTGCCCACCCTGCGCGAGCTGGCCAGCGCCTACCAGGCCTTCGCGGCCTATTCGGCAGTGCATATCCGCACCCTCGACCTGACCCCGGCCCAGTTCGACATCATCGCCACGCTCGGCAACACGCCGGGCATGCCGTTCAAGGAACTGGGCGAAAAAACCCTGATCACCAAGGGGACGCTCACCGGAGTGGTAGACCGCCTGACCGACAAAAAACTGGTGCAGCGCGTGGCTTCCCCCAGCGACGGCCGCAGCCAGACCGTGCAACTGACCCCGCAGGGGGAAGCCCTGTTCGAGCGCATCTTCCCCGACCACCTGGCTCATTTGCAGCGCGCCTTCGTCGAACTCTCGCCGGATGAACTGGCCAACCTGGAAAAGTCCCTGCGCCACCTGCGCGAGGCGCTGGTCAGCGCACGCAACCGCATGAACCTTAACGGCGATTAACCACGAATGACACGAATAAACACGAATTGTTAGAGACAAACATCGCACCACCAAACAGGCAAACCCATAAAGCGGGTCTAATCCACTGATTATTCGTGAACATTCGTGTTTAATTCGTGCAAATTCGTGGTTAATCTTTTTATATGATGAAAGAAACGTCATGACATCCCCAGCCCGCTACACCGGAACAGCCATCAGCCTGCACTGGCTGGTTGCTTTCCTGATTCTCGCTGCCTTTCCGCTCGGCCTCACTATGAGCGCCCTGGCTCTATCGCCGCTCAAGCTCAAATTGATCAGCTATCACAAATGGCTGGGCGTCACCGTACTCCTGCTCGCCGCGGCTCGCCTTGCCTGGCGCGCAACCCACACCCCGCCGCCCTTGCCGGCTGCCATGCCGGCCTGGGAACGCTACGCCGCGCACGGGCTGCATCACCTGCTGTATGTGCTGCTGTTCGCGATTCCGCTCAGCGGCTGGCTGATGAGTTCGGCCAAGGGCTTCCAGACCGTGTATCTGGGCGTGCTGCCGCTGCCCGACCTGATCAGCAAGGACAAGGCGCTGGGGGATGTTCTCAAGGAAGTGCACGGGATGCTGAACTACGGGATGCTGGGGCTGGTTGCCGCCCACGCCGGCGCCGCGCTCAAGCACCAGTTCATCGACCGCGACGGCATCCTCGCCCGGATGCTGCCTTTCCCCGACAAGGAGAACACCCGATGATCCGCCTGCTCGCCATCCTGAGTCTGCTCTCCTCCAGCTTCGCCTACGGCGCCGAACTGAGCGCCGTACAACTCGACAAAAGCAGCATCGCTTTCATTTCCAGACAGATGAACGTGCCGGTCGAAGGCGCCTTCAAAAAATTCACGGCGCAAATCAACATCGACCCGGCCAGACCCGAAGCCGGTCGCGCCCGGATCGAGATCGACCTGGCCAGCATCGACGCCGGCAGCACCGAGGCGAACGACGAGGTCAAAGGCAAAAGCTGGTTCAACACCCGCGAATTCCCCAAGGCCAGCTTTGTCTCCAGCGCGGTCAAGGCGCTCGGCGGCGGCCGCTTCGAAGCTTTCGGCAAGATGACCATCAAGGGGAAAACTCTAGAGTCCCGTGCGCCTTTCACCCTCAAACAAGAAAAAGGCGTCCTGATTCTGGACGGAAGCTTTCCGCTGAAACGCCTCGACTACGGCATCGGCTCCGGCGTGTGGAGCGACACCTCGGTGGTCGCCGACGAAGTCCAGGTCAAGTTTCATTTCGTTTTGAAGTAATCCCCACCCTCAACCGGAGAAATACCATGAAAAAACTCGCTATTCTTGCCGTTGCCGCTTCCATGTCATCCGCCGCTTTCGCTGCGACGGAAACCTATGTCATCGACGGCACGCATACCTTCCCTCGGTTCGAATACAGCCACCTGGGCTATTCCATCCAGGTCAGCCGTTTTGACAAAACCAGCGGCAAGATCACTCTGGACCGTGCTGCCAAGACCGGCTCTGTCGATGTGGTGATCGATGCAAAATCCGTGGATACCGGCTACGCACTCTTCAATGAGCACATCCAGGGGGAGGATTACTTTTATACCGCGAAGTACCCAACCATTACCTTCAAGTCCAGCAGCATGAAATTCGATGGCGACAAACTGGTCGCCGTGAATGGCGACCTGACCGTCAAGGGCGTAACCAAGCCGGTGACGCTCAGCGTGACATCCTTCCACTGCATGCCCCACCCCATGCTCAAGAAAGATGCCTGCGGTGCCAACGCCACCACCAAAATCAAGCGTTCCGAATTCAACGCGGGTAAAAACGCCCCCTACGTGGGCGACGAAGTGACCCTGACCATCCCCGTCGAGGCGGTCAAGGAATAAGGAGCTGACAAACCCTACTCCATCGCCGACGGCAACTGCGCAGCGAGTGCATTCTTTTCCGCCGTCACGGTGCCCAGCAGCGCGAAACCGAGCAGCTTTCCTTCCGCACTGCGGAACAACGCCCTGACGCCATCGTCCACTTCCTCGACCTGCCACTCGCCCTGCGCACCCATATCCGGCGGCGACACCACGGCCGGGCAGGCCGGGGTTTTCACCACCACCGGCATGGCCGGATAGCGCACCTGGGTAGCATTGCCGGCCAGGGTAGGGGCCAAGGCACGCGCCGCCTGCATGATGGGCATGACGAAAGGCAGCACCCTGCCCTCCACTTCCGCGCAATCACCCAGGGCGTAAACATCCTCGGAACTGGTCTGCAACGAAGCATTCACCACGATGCCGCGATTGACCTTGATCCCCGCCGCTTCTGCCAGTGCGTTCCGCGGCCGCAACCCGACAGCCGACAGCACCGCATCGGCCGCCAGGGTTGCTCCGTTGACCAGCGTCATGCGGAATCCTTCCCCGGCGCGCTCCACCTGCTGGGTGGTCGTACCGAGATGGAAGATGATCCCCGCCGCTTCCAGCTTGCGCTGTATGAATGCCGCGGATGCCGGCGGCAACAAGCGTCCCAGCGGCTGCGGGGCAAGGGCGATGACATGCACGCTGTAACCGGCCCCGACGAGATCATTGGCAAACTCGCAGCCGATCAGCCCGGCACCGAGAATGGCGATGTTCTTCTTCCCCTCGATGGCCTCGCGGAAGCGCCGGTAGTCGCCATGATCGTTCACCGACAGCACCGCATCCGCCCCATTTCCCTGCAGCGGCAATCGGATGGAATCGGCGCCCATTGCCAGTACCAGCTTGCTGTAAGTTACGGTTTCGCCATTCACCATCACCTGCTTCTGTGTGACATCGATAGCCGTCACCCTGGCGTGAGCACGGATCTCCAGCTTGAGTTCCGCCGCCATCTGGACGGCACTTTTGCCGAGCAACGCATCGGCATCCTTCTTCTGGGCAAACGCATTGGAGAGCATGGGCTTGGAGTAGAACCCGCCGTGATCCGAAGAAAGCATCACCAGGGGTGCCTCGCCGTCCAGCTTGCGGAACTCGCGGG
>JAIOJM010000249.1 GCA_019911785.1 Sulfuricella sp.
AATTCCAGTTCATGCTCTCATAGGCGCCGACATGGGAAAGCAGGCCGTCACGCAACAGGTTGATTTGCGAGGTGACGCAGATGTTGGTGCTCAGATCCCTGAAATAATTGTCGTCGGAGGCTCTCTCCAGGGTCAGCGCCCCCGTCCAGCCGCTGCCCAGATTGTGTTGATGCTTCAGCGACATGAAGCTGCGATCCAGGTTGGCCACCTGGTCGTTGGGCAGGATTTCCAGGTTCGCAATCCCGGCGTATTTCGGATCCAGGTAGCGCAGCTCGTTCTTCAGTTGCATGCCGCGCCGGGTCATGAGTCGGGGCGTGATGGTGGCATCCATATCGGGTGCGATATTCCAGTAATAGGGCAGTGAAAATTCTGCGCCACTATTCACGGTGCTGCCGAAACTCGGGCTGAGAATACCGGATTTGCGCTCGCTGTTGAGCGAGAAACTCATCCACGGCGCGTAGAGAATAGGCACGCTCATGAAGTCGATGTAGGCGTGGCTTGCCGTTCCCACCTGAGTGGTGCGGTTGATCTCCAGGTCTTTGGCATGGAGGTACCAGTCGTCGGATCCGGCCTGGCAGGTCGTGTAACGGGCGTCTTCCAGCCGATATTGGTTTTCTCCCTCGAACAACAGGATTTTCGCATCGCCCCTCCCCGCCGGTTTCTGCTGGGTCATCTGGAAAACCGGCTGTTGCAGGTAGCCTTCATTTTTTTCCAGCTTGAGTTTGAGTTCGGGCCCTTCGGTAATGTCGCCCTTCTGCTCGATGCGCACATTGCCCTGGGCGAAAACTTCATCTTCGGGTTTGTTGTAGCGCAGCAGATCGGCGCTGATGACCTTACCCCATTGGCGCAGTTCCGCCTCGCCGATGACTTCCGTCTCGATATCGTGATGGCCCTGGATGCGCATCCCGCCGATGAAAACCGGCGTGGAAGGCGTACCTGGGGGCGGGTTCAAGGTCAGGCTCGGGCTTGGCTTGAGCGGCAGGGGGGGGCCTGCCGCTTCCTGGACGCGTGCCGCCGGTGCTGCGGCCGCTTCGGCTTCTGCCGGTTGCGCAACGGCAACAGGTTTCGGCGTGGCCTTGGGAGCGGGCTGCAGCAGGACGGGGTCGATCTGGAATGGCGGCAGGCCCAGTGCGGCCTGCGATGCGGCGGGGAACAGCCAGAACAGGGCGAATGCAAGCGGTGTCGGGCGGAAGTCATGGAAGAGTCCGTCCCTATGCGGCAACGGCTGATCGCGGAAAGGTTTTTTCATGTTCTGCAATATGGCAACGGCCTCGGTCAGCGCCAAGTCGACGCGGATCGAGGCCATGTTGTGTTCTCGTTATTATTTAGCCCGGTATCGGTGATAAAATCGCACAAATTCGGCTTTTACGCAATGCGAGATTAAATGGACCGCCTTGAACACCTTGAAAACTGGCTGAAGCCGCAATTTCCCGGCATCCCTTATGCGCTGGCCCCGGCGTCGGCCGATGCCAGCTTCCGCCGCTACTTTCGGGTGAGCCTGCCGGACCGCTCGCTGATCGTGATGGATGCGCCGCCGGAGCACGAGGATTGCCGGCCTTTCATCCATGTGGCGGAGCTGTTCCGGAATGCGGGGGTCCGCGTGCCGCACATACTGGCGCAGGATCTGCGGCAGGGCTTTCTGCTGCTCACCGACCTGGGCGGCACCACTTATCTGGATGCGCTGAAAGAGAATGAGGCCGCGGCGGACACGTTATATGCCGCCGCAGCCGGAGCGCTGATCCATATCCAGCTGGCCAGTCGCCCTGCCGTGCTGCCGGATTACGACGAGGCCCTGTTGCTGCGCGAAATGCGGCTTTTCCCGGATTGGTATGTGAGCAAGCACTTGCGGACAGAACTCTCCGGCGCTCAGGCGGAAGCGCTGGACAGGGTTTTCAACCTGATCCTGCGTAACAACCTGGCGCAACCCAAGGTCTTCGTGCACCGCGACTACCATTCCCGCAACCTGATGGCGGACGGCGGCGAACCGGGTATCCTGGATTTTCAGGATGCGGTGTACGGACCGGTCACTTACGACCTGGTTTCCCTGTTCAAGGATGCCTATATCCACTGGGAAGAGGAGCGGGTGCTGGACTGGACGATACGCTACTGGGAAAGGGCGAAGAAAGCCGGTCTGCCGGTGTCGCGCGATTTTGCCGAGTTTTACCGCGATTTCGAATGGATGGGCGCGCAGCGCCACATCAAGGTGCTGGGCATCTTCGCCCGGCTTTGCCATCGTGACGGCAAGGAGAACTACCTGAAAGACATGCCGCTGGTGATGGCTTACTTGCGCAAGACGTGCGAGCGCTACCGCGAGCTGCATCCGCTGCTGAAGTTGCTGGACGAGCTGGAGAACAGGCGGGCGGTGGTGGGGGTTACATTTTGAAAATCTTTTTACCACAGAGACACAGAGGCACAGAGAAAATCGAAAGCAACAGCATTGAAGCCTTTGTTCTTCTCTGTGCCTCTGTGTCTCTGTGGTTCAGATTCGAATGAAAGTCATGATCCTCGCCGCCGGACGCGGAGAGCGCATGCGGCCGCTCACCGACGTCACGCCGAAACCTTTACTGGAAGCCGGCGGCAAGCCGCTGATCGTGTGGCACGTCGAAAAACTGGCGCGGGCCGGCTTCACCGAGCTGGTCATCAACCACGCCCACCTCGGCGAGAAGATCGAGGCTGTCCTGGGCGACGGCAGCCGCTTCGGGGTGAGCATTCGCTATTCTGCCGAGATCGAAGCGCTGGAGACCGCCGGGGGTATCGCCAACGCCATGCCGCTGCTGGGGCCGGAACCCTTCCTGGTGGTCAACGGCGATATTTTCTGCGACTAT
>JAIOJM010000021.1 GCA_019911785.1 Sulfuricella sp.
CGGTGCCGCCCGTGAGGGTGTCCTGTCCTGCTCCGCCGAGCATGAAGGCGCCTCGGCTTTGGGTGTCAGTGGCGAGCATGCCGCTGGTTCCGGCTTGCACGTACCAGTCGCGTAGGTAGGGGAGCATGGCGGTGATCAGGCCGCGTTCTTCGGGGGTGAAGAATGCGTGCGGGTTGTCGCTCAGATACGCGGCAAAGTATTCCTTGTAGCCTTTGGCGTCATTGAGGTTGAGTTTCTCGTTATTTTGAAAGGCGGTGGCGAATGTCTTGGAGACATCGGCCATATCGAACTGGATGCCGCCTGTCACCTGGGTGAAGAGTTCCTTGTTCGCGTTAGTGGCGTTGGCGGTGTCTTCATAGTACATCTGCATGGCGAAGGCAGTGAGGGCTTTGCTGATATTGTTCCAGTTGCTGTAGGTGGTGGGTAGGCCGTTGCCGTCGTTCAGGGTGAGACCACCGTCCTGGGCGAGTTTCCACAGGTCGCGGGTGAAGCGGGTGAGCATGGCGTCGGGGGCTAGTGTGGTGGTGCCCGTTGCTGGGTCGCGCACTCCGGCTTCGTGTTTGACTAAGCGTTCGAGGAAGTTTTCTATTCCTGTATCGGTACGATGGGCGAACAGACTCTCATCAAAAATCAGCTTCAGCAGGTCGGTGAGCTTGGTGGTAACTTGGCTGAGGGTTTGTTTTACTGTGCCGGAGGTAATTGCGGTCTGGTCACTTTGCAGGAAGGCAGTCAGCAGCGCTTGGGCATGCAGTTCAGTGCCGCTCGCGCTCGTGGGCCCGTGTTGCAGCGTGGTAAGGTTGGCTGGCGTACCGATGGTATTAAACATCCCAATAGGCCATACCGAGAGGAATTCGCCCTCCACACGGATATTGCTGACCAGGTTCGAGTTGGGAATACCGCCGTTGGCTTGTTGCAGCTGGATGAAATTAGTCAGGCCTTGTAACTGGGTTGAGGTATAGAGGGGCGCACCGCTGCCGTTTTTTTCTGCGAGCAACTCATCAAGGAGAGACTGCGCTTTAAACAGGGCCGTCTGGGCGAACGGGGCTTGGTCGAAGGTGTGGGCTTCTACGCCGAAGAGCACGCCGATCAGGGCAGCCAGTCCGCCGCCCAGGCTGTGGCCGGTGAGGGTGATATTTGGCGGGATGCCGTTGATGGTGTTGGCGGCCCTGACTTGCAGGTAATATTTGGCAGCTTGCAATAGCTGAATCGAGCCGGTGCCTAAGGCGAGACCGGCATCGGCCACCAGGTCTCCTGTGAGGTCTTTGTCGTAGGTACCCGCGTAGGAGATGACAATGTCGTTACCGTTTTGAAATGAGATAGCTTCAAAGCCATCTGTGGTTGCAAAAGTCGGTGTATTTGAATCTGGCACATGGAAAAATGGACTCCATCCCTGAGGAATAGGAAACCAGTTAATACCGCCCGGGTCGCGGGTTGACTGGTAGGACCGACCTGCCATCAGTGCGTAATCAACATTGCTAATCATGATTTTTCTCCTTGAGCCAGTTACGTTGGATATGTGCTGTTACTTTTTCACACCAGTACTATTCGGTGGCGAAATCGGCGTCATTGGTAAAGGTGCCTTAGGCCCACTTGGATACTGTGGACACCACTCAGTCTTCATGGCCTCCCGCAGGATGGTTTTGTATTCGGGTTGGGTCAATTGACCGTTAAGTTCTCTGATGGTCGCAACAGAAACCACTTCGTGTTTGTCGATTTCCCTAAATAACGCCGCATCATCTACTGTGATCACCACATTCATTTCCTTGAATTCGGCAGGAAACTCAGCCAGCGGAATACGTTGCCATACCTTACCGTCATATTTGAAGAACACGTAGGGCGGGTTGGGTCTGCCCCATTTGTTGTAGGACAGGCATAAGTTCGGTGAGGCGACAACATAGGGCGTGCCATTCAGGATGTGCAATGCCAGTAAATTAAAGTTGGCTCGTCCAACATCTTCGCTATATTCGCTTTTCCACAGGATGGATTGATGAGTTCCCGGCAAGGTGAAGTTGATGTCCTGTTCTTTGATGGACGACTCTTGCCCAGGCTCATGCCGGCCGCCCCGGCTGAACGAACGCTCTACAATAATCTTGCTCCCATCATGCAGCAGCACTTCCTCTTTCCATCTATCCCCGCCGAATCCAAATAACCCCGCATCCGCGCTCATGCTCACCCCCAAAGTCAATATCAATCCGATTGTGCTGAATGCCTTCAACAGCGAATGTTTGTTGCTCATGCTGCGTTCCTTTCGAGGTCATCGTTGTAATCATTTGCCGCACTGACTAGCGCAGCCACGCCGGTCATGGTAAGGCCAAAGTTGGCGCTGTAGCTGTTGACGATGATATTGCCGTCGATGATGAGATTGTCGCCAGTGCTGACGTAGAACTGCCCGTTGCCTCGGCGTACGCCGAGGCTGGTGACATCCACGAAGGTCATGCCGTTGAAGCGCTCCAGCAGGCCGATCAGGTGTTCGACATGCGCCAGGCTTTGCCGTAGGGCTTCGAGCCGGGCGAGTTCTTGCGGCGAGGTCATCTCGACCGCTCCGCCGCTGCCGCCGCCGGAATCCATACCGCCGTAGAGCCGGGCGATGTCGGTCGCGCTGGCGCCCGGGGGGAGGTAGCGCAGGGTGTAGCCCTGGGCTTGCGCCGCTGCTATCGAGGTGGTCATGCCGGATGTGGCCGCCCAGCCGTCGATCAGGCCGTCGATCTCGCTCAGCATCTGGGCGCGAGTTACCGGCGCGTCGAGGGTGGCGTTGAGGCCGGATACCCGGCTGGCGAGTTCGCCGGAGAGGCTGGCGGCTTGGCGCAGGTCGCGCACCAGGCCGGCGCCGTTCATGTCGGGCAAGCTCTGTGCTTCTGCGGTGAGCGGGATGGTGTCGATGAATTCGCTGTAGAAAGGGTTGTCGGCGAGGTCGATGTCGCCCATCTGGCCGCTGACGGCGCCGAGTCCGCCTTCGGTGCCGTCGGTGCGGGTGTAGCTGCCGAGGTCGGCGAGGAGGTTGCCGTTGGCAAGGGGTTGGGCGTTCTCGGTTTTGCCCACATGCAGGGCATTGATGCCGGCTTCTTCGAGGGTCTGGAGTTCGCCTGCCTGGCTTTCGCCGTCCTGGTTGAGGTCGCGCCAGATGCGCAGTTCGGCGAAGTTGGCATCCGCTGCGTTGACGAGGCCGTCGCCATTGGTGTCTTCCTGCGCCAGGGCGGCGAAGCCGTCGGCGGCAGTGCCCCCGGCATACAAGGGGGTGGAGTCGCCGAAGAGTTCGGTGCCGTCATTGATGCTGCCGTCGCCATTGCGGTCCATGACCAGGAAGCCGTCGTCGGGGTTGATCCAGCCTGTGGCGGTCTTGACGCCGTCGGCGTCGTGGTCGAACAGGATGGGGTTGGCGAGGTTGGGGGCGACGGTTTCTATGCCGTTGCCGTTGAGGTCGAGGATGAGAGGGTCTTTCTTTGGGCGCTGGCGTTGGGCGGCGGAAACATTACCATCAACTGCCGCGTCAATCTGCGCCCCGCGATTCCTCAGAATCCCTGCTGTTGATTTTAAAGCGGCAGCTAGCGGGTTCTCTATGCCCAAAGCAATATATTGAGGTTGTGCTGCAACCATCTGAGCGAGTAATTCCAGTGCAGCATCGGAATCTTCATTTAATCCAACCTCCACAGTATTATTTGCCGATGCCGCAACATCTACAGCATTCATTGGATTTGCAAGCGCTTCCGCCATCCGATTAGCTTCCTCGGGTGACGACGTAACAATTGTAAGTTTAGTCATTTCCATTCTCCTTTGAATTTACTTGACCGAAATAAAATCATTGATTTTCCAACTGCCATTCTTCCAATCGCCATCGTCTTGAAGCCTGATTGTCAATATATGTGTTGATTTCTCGAATTTCCCTGTTACTACACAAATAGCGTATGTATGCTTAATATCCGAGTACGCGTCAGTGCCCTGTTGAAGATTGCATTTTGGTTTGGCTGTTATTTCTATGAGGCTTCCTAGGCTTTTATTCGCCAAGTCCACAATATCGGAAGGCCTTAATTTTGCTTTTTCTAGGAAACTCCATGTGGCTCGCTCCTCAAGCTTTTTTACACTCCATGGTTTTGCTATATCCAATAGTGCCGCCTCAATATATTTTTCAGCAGCACTTTCCCATTGATGAGCACGAAGAAAGAGACTCCCAAAATATAAAAGAGCAATCGACCCAATAAACAAAATGACTTTTCTCATGCCACAAACCTCCACGCCACATCATTTGCCGCTTCACCGAAGTCAGCAAGCCGGGTTTGCAGCACGAGCCCGTCGTACACGGATTGTTTGAGTTGGGCGTAGCTTTGTTCCAGAAAACTTACCTGGGCGCCATCCAGCCCGATATAGACAAAGCGGCTGGTCATACTCTCGCCGGCCTGCCCGGTGCTGCCGGTGGCGTCCGTCAGCGCGGTGAACTGCCCGTTGCCACGGCGTACGCCGAGGCTGGTGACATCCACGAAGGTCATGCCGTTGAAGCGCTCCAGCAGGCCGATCAGGTGTTCGACCTGCGCCAGGCTTTGCCGTAGAGCTTCAAGTCGGGCGAGTTCTTGTGGAACAACAGGAACAACAGGGTCAGAACAACAGGGTCAGGTCTAGATAAGATGCACACCACAAGCCAGACCCTATCCCCGTGTTCGCCCCTACAGTCAAATTCTTCACCAATTCAGTCATCTCCCATGTCTTTCCCCTGCTCATCTTCCACCACCTCCATCCTCATCACCCCCTGCCCTGCCCCCAAGCTGAACACCTCATCCACCTGCAACCCCCGCGGTATCTGGTGCGTAATGAACAGCATGGTGACCTTGCCCTTGAGCTTGTTGATCGTCCTGGCGAAGTGCTCGGCGGTGTGCTGGTCGAGGTTGGAGACGGCTTCGTCAAAGATCAGGATTTTGGGTTTCTTGAGCAGCGCCCGTGCGATGGCGATGCGTTGCCGCTGGCCGCCGGATAGGCCGGTGCCGCGTTCGCCGATTTCGGTCTGGTAGCCGTCCGGCAGTTTGTCGATGAAGTCGTGGATTTCGGCGGCTTTGCAGGCAGCGATGACATCCTGGAAGCCGGCGTGGGGGTGGGCCATGACGAGGTTGTCGTAAAGGGTGCCGG
>JAIOJM010000250.1 GCA_019911785.1 Sulfuricella sp.
GACATACACGTAACTGGAACCCGATTGAAGCCATCACTCTAAATCCAGAACGGGATTCAGTCGTCGCAGCAGAATTGGCCAACCGTTCTATAGATCGTTTGGCTGCATGATTCAGGCGACAACTATCTTGACACGCGCCGGGACTGGCACGGTATGATTAGCCGGTTGTCTCTCCATATGCATTGGTAATGAAATCATGAAACAAAAAATTATCCTGGTTGTGGGCGGCGCCGGGTACATTGGCTCCCACATGGTCAAGATGCTGCTCGACCGGGGTTTCAGGGTGGTAACGCTGGACAACCTTGCAACCGGGCACAGGCAGTCCGTTCTGGGCGGTGATTTTGTCCAGGGAGATGTCGGCGATCCGCTGTTGCTGGAACGCCTGTTTGCCGGGCATGCCTTTGCTGGCGTCATGCATTTCGCCTCGCATATCCAGGTCGGTGAATCGGTTGCCGACCCGGCGAAATACTATCTAAACAACGTCTCGAACACCTTGATTCTGCTGGATGCGATGCGCAAGAAGGGGGTCGGGTGCTTCATCTTTTCCTCCAGCGCCGCGGTGTATGGCGAACCGCTGACTGTTCCCATTTCCGAATCTCACCCGAAGAACCCGATCAATCCCTATGGGAGATCAAAATGGATGGTCGAAGAAATGTTGGCCGATTATGATTTAGCCTACGGGCTGCGCTCCGTCTGCTTCCGCTACTTCAACGCGGCGGGGGCCGATCCCGGCGGAGCGATAGGAGAGTGCCACACGCCGGAGACTCACCTGATCCCCCTGGTTCTGATGGCTGCATCGGGCAGGCGGCCGCAGGTGAAGGTATTCGGCGAGGATTACGACACGCCGGACGGCACCTGCATCAGGGATTACGTTCACGTCAACGACCTGTGCCAGGCGCACCTTCTGGCGCTTGAAAGCCTGCTCCATGGCGGCGGCAGCGCGGCGTACAATCTCGGCAACGGCGGCGGATTTTCGGTACGCGAGGTCATGGCTGCGGCGGAAAGGGTTACCGGCAGAAAAATTCCGGTTTCTGTCGCGCCGAGGCGCGCCGGCGACCCTGCCCGGCTGGTGGCGGATACTTCCCTAGCACATCAGGAACTGGGCTGGAGGCCGCAATACAGCGAGCTAGAACAAATCATCCGCCACGCCTGGCAGTGGGAGCAGAAGCTTGCTCAGCGCTTTTCCTCGTGATACTCGTCGTCGATGTTCACATCCCAGATATTTTGCTTTGACTTGATGTCGTTGACGATGTTCTCAACTGCCAGCTTGGCCGTGAGCATGGAATGATCCTGGTTGTTGTAGCGGTGCATGCCGTTCCGGCCGATCAGGAATAGATTTTCAATCGAGTCAGCGTAGTCCCTGACGAGGTTGAATTCGTCATAGGTGCCGAAATAGGCCGGGTACGCCTTGGGCATCCGCACCACCACGCCGTCCACGGCATCTTCCACGTCAATCAGGTCAATTTTGGCGAGCTCGGCGGCACCGAAGCGGATCAGGTCGTCGTCCGACATCTGCCACAGGTCGTCGCCTTCGTTACAGAAATACTCCAGCCCCAGCCAGATTGTTGACGGATCTTTGACCAGGTAAGGGCTCCAGTTGTTGAAAACCTGCAACCGGCCGATGCGGACGTCCTTTTCCTGGATGTAAATCCAGTTGTCGGGCGGCAGGTTATTAGATGAGCCGGACTGGGCATGCCGGTAGGGTTTCATTTTCTTCACCAGCAGGCCGACCGTGAGAAAGTCACGGTACTGCAGCCCGTTGGCTACGCGCAGCACCTCCTGAGGCGGCGTGGGCGTCATGCCCGCGATAAGGTCGCGCACCGGCATGGTGGAGAACAGATAGTCGCAAGAAAAGCAAAAAGGTTCGCCGTTGTCCTGATTCACCCCGGAAACCGATACTACCCTGCCGCTCTCCAGGGCGATGCCGGTGGCGCGGTAGCGAAAGCGTATCTCGCCGCCGCCGGCCGTCACCCTTTCGGCTACTTCCTGCCACATCTGCCCAGGCCCGAACTTGGGATAAAGGAAGCGTTCGATCAGGCTGGTCTGGGTCTCTTTCTGGCGCACGCCGTCGGCGCCGTGGGCAAAGACTTTTTTTGCCGCATGCAACAACGCCTTTCCGACCGAAAGTCCCTTGATGCGCTGCGCACCCCATTCCGGGCTGATCTTGTCGCAGGGCACCCCCCACACTTTTTCCGTGTAGTCCTTAAAAAAAGTAAGGTAAAGTTCCCGGCCAAAGCGGTTGATGATGAAGTCCTCCAGGCTGCGTTCGGGCTTGCGGGGAAAGAGGCAGATGTAGAAGTAGCTGACGGCGATCTTCAGGAGCCGGACGGCGCCAAGATTGCGGATGGTCTGGAGGTTGAGCTTGATGGGGTAGTCGAAGAACCTGCGCAGGAAATAGATTCTCGACAGCCTTGAGCGGATCAGCATCCGCTTGTCGGGATTGCCCGGAGCCAAGGCGCCCTTGCCCAGTTCCAGAGTTCGTTTCTTGTTCTGGTAGGCGATTTCGAACGCATCTCCGGCATCTTCCGAAGGCTCGACGGGAAGAATCTCCTGCCACCACTGCATCACCCAGTCTGACTTGGAAAAGTAGCGATGGCCGCCGATGTCCATGCGGTTGCCGTTATGGACGACGGTTTTCGAAATACCGCCGATATCCCCGCTGCCTTCGAGGACGATGGGCTTGATGCCGGTACGCTTCAGCAATTCCAGCGCGGCGGTGAGGCCGGCTGGCCCGGCGCCGATAATGAGTGCAGTTTTTTTATTCATTGGCTTTTTGCGCACTCCCATTGGAAAATTCATGAGGGCTGTCAAAATCAGATTTTAGAAGCAATCGGTTCGGCTTCGGTTCTTTCAATAGCCACATCAGCCCGGCCTGGTTGAGTTGGCCAACATAATGCGCCGGCAGCGTCCCGTTCTGGGTGTCGAGGAGGCTATGCTCGGTATTGGGTTGCCAACGCTCGACGGCGATGGCGCGGATAATTTCATGGATGGCGGTTTCGGCACCAAGCGCCAGGGTGACAACCAATGCGATAGCAGCGATTCTGTTCGTTTTGAATATTTCACGGTCAATACATAGGAGAGTCGTGGCACAGAGAATCGTCAACGCGGGAATGGAGGCGCGCATCACGAAATCGTTTGATGGGCCAAATCTCCATAAAGGCAACAGCAACAGAACCACAATAGAGACGAACAGCGGCGAACTTGGTTGAAGTCGCCAAAGAATGAGAGCAAGTACAGCGAATTCCACAGCAACAAAGACGGCATAAACAAGAAGAAAATATGGCATTGAGAGCATCCCTCGGGAAGGGATCCGGTGCACATCGAGTGTGAGGTATAACAAGGCAATTAAAAGTACGCCTATTGCCGGCAACACATAGGGAACCCCCAACATTGACCAAGTGCCTTGTCGGATTGCCAACGCTGCGGGGAGCAGCATCAGCGGCGCGATACCGATTAGGGCGAAAGGAGACCACAACGGCAGGGAGGCCAGCATCATTGGCGCAAATGCGGGGAAAGCATGGTTGCGCCAATGGCGAAAAAATAATGCGGCAGCAATCCACGCCGGAATTGCATGATTCGGCGCCCAAAACAGCAGCGTCGTATTAGACGAATACTGAAAACCTCGCGCCCACCACTCGATGTGGGTAGTGAAGGAAGGCAGGGGCTGCCTTGCAACCACGATTCCGACGATATCCATGCCACTGAATAGTACGATAACCACCAGCGCAGCACCCAAGCGGAATGTTGACCGGGTCGGCAACGGTAATAACGCCAGGAAGAGAGCGACACCCATCACTGTCCATAGCCACAGAAAGAAATCGGCATTTGCGACGCCGAACGCTTTACCGAGTAGCGCTGCCGGCATGAAGTAACCCACCGGAGCGCGCAATATCAACGAAAGATCGCCGAACTTTCCGTAGGTTGGTGGCCAGTCGCTTACCACCAAATCACGCAGTACTGCATCACGGACAACCCAGTCCGAGTTGGCATAAAAGAAATGGCCTGCTCCTCCCATGCTTGCCCAGATCAGTGCTACGCCAATAACTATGGCGAGCCGTCCCGGTGATGTGATATGCCAATCACCTGTCCTTAGCTTGAACACATAGACCAGCCCGATGATCGTTAGCGCGGCAAGCATGATGCCGATGGCAGGGCGGAAAAAGCCGATAAAGAAAATCAGGGTGGGGAGCGTTAAATAGAGGAGAGAACCTAATGCCAATCCATCAATGTCGGCGTTTGAGTTCGTGAATTGCTGAGGATTGGACACGTCGTTACAGCCTGAACGTGAAATGTTTGTGAGCAAAATATGGCTCTTCGGGGAATTCATACGGTGGTCTTCTCGTTTTTGGCAATGTCTTCGTCATTTATCCTGGTTTCTTTTACGCGCCGAATCGGGTAAAACGGTTCGGGAAATAACCCCCGAAAATACCGTGATATGCCACCATCCACAGGAAGAAGATGGCGGCGATGGACGGCGGAGGGCGCGAGGCGAATATTCGATTGTTCATGGCTGGCGGAAAGAGTAATGGCGATGGGTAAAGTAGCTGAGCAGCACGGAAAGCGGCGTCACGATACCCTGCCCAAGTAGCGGGTGGAGGCCCAGGAGGGTAACCAGGACGAAAAGGCTTGCCAGGCCGAAGAGCAGCACGGAGAGCAGGCTCACGTTAAAGCGCCAAAACTCTGGTAGCCAGGGGCGGCGCGAACGAAAGACCAGGTGGCGCTGCCCTGTAAAAGCCACCAGGGTGGCAATGGCATGAGCCAGAATGCCGATCAAAAGATAGTGCAGCTTCTGCCCCAAAAGGATATAGAGCAAAACGAAGGCGGCGTATCCGAAAGCAGTATTGAAGGCGCCAACCAGCAAAAAACGAAATCGCTCGTTCTGCCAGATGGCCGAGGTTAGATCCTTCATTGAGACCTTACTCGGAATCCGGCTGGTCAAAATTCACGCGCTCTTTCTCTATCACCAAAGGACGCTTTAGCACCTGAGTATGTATGGCTCCAATGTACTCCCCCAGAATGCCGATAAAAAAGAGCTGCACCGAGGCAAAGAAAAAGATGCCAATCAGGATGGGTGCAGACCCAAGCGAAAAACTATCCCAGAACAGAAGTTTTGCGATCAGGTAGCCCAAGGCTATGAGCAGGCTCACGCCGGAGAGTGCAAAGCCAGCCATGGTGGCAATGCGCAAAGGGACTTTGGAATGGCTGGTAATCCCCAGCATGGCCAAGTCATAGAGGGTGTAAAAGTTGTTCTTGGTAATGCCGCGGATGCGCCTGGGTTGCTCGAAAGGAATCGTTGCGTACTCGAAACCCAGTTCGGAGATAAGCCCCCGAAAATATGGATAGGGATCTTCCAGGTCGCGGATGATGTTGATGACTTCCCGATCATATAAACCAAAACCGGTGAAGTCAGGAATGAGTTGAACATCCGAAATTCGACCGATGGTGCGATAGTAAAGCCGTCGAACCAAGGACATGGCAAAGCTTTCCCGGCTGCTGGGTTTGACCCCGAGGACAACCTTGAACCCCTCTGCCCAGCGGGTTAGGAATTTGGGAATAAGCTCCGGCGGGTCTTGCAAGTCCGATGCCATACCAATGATGGCGTCACCCTTGGCATGCAAAATTGCGTGGATGGGCGAGCGAACATGACCAAAGTTTCGGACGTTAACAATCAGCTTGACCCGCTGATCCCGGGCGGCAATTTCCTTGATTTTGGCAACGGTATTGTCAGTGGAGGCATTGTCGATAAAAATATGCTCATAGCCATATTGCGGCAGCGTTGCCATCTGGTCGCGGATACGTGTGTAAAGCTCATCGACGTTGCCCTCCTCATTGAAGCAAGGGGTAACGATACTGATCAGTTTCATGGCGCAGAGTTTTCCGGGTCAAAAATCATATGTGAAAATTTCATATTCAGTTGCCTAAATTGGCGCGCTGTATAGCCGCATCAGCAGTAGTTCTAATAGCTTCTGCTAAAGAAATTCTAACATCAAGCCCCAGTTCTTCCCTGGCCTTCTGAATGCTTGGGATGTAAAGACTACGATTGTTGTTGCCACTGACCTTGCCGAGGATCCGAATCGTCTTACCTGGGGTAACGATGTTACGAACCAGATGGGCAAGATCAGCGATGCTGATGGCTTGGTCGGAACCAACGTTATATGCCTGACCGGATTGCCCCCGATCGATGAGTGTCAACAACCAGAGAGCAAGATCATGCTGGTCAAGATAAGATCGCATGGGAGTACCATCACCAGCCACCGTGATCTCGTCACGCCAGAGTGCATCGCGGATAAAGTTACCGATAGCAAAATGCATGTCCAGCGGCAGATCAGTGCCGATGAAGGCAAAGCAGCGGGCGATTACCGTATGTAGGCCATAGGCCTGCCCATACAGTGCGCATAGATGTTCGGCGGCGCGCTTGGCAATGCCGTAGGCGTTGGCCGGGTTGAGCGGATCAGGGATGCCGCGCCAATCCTCTGGGATGCGGTCGAGATGGGTGGGCTGAGGGCCATAGACTGCGCCGGAACTGGTGAGGAGAAAGCGCTGTGCGCCACAGGTTACTGCAAAATCAAGCAGATTGCGTGTGCCGCTGACAATCTGGTCATAACACTGCAGATACGTCAGCCCGGATGCATCGGTAGAATCGGTGGCCGCATGCAAAACATGCGTGAAACGCTCGTTTTGCGGCAGCGAAGACGCTTGTCCGATATCACCTTGATGAAAGCGCAGCCAACCCAGAGTGGCGAATTCCGGGTGGCGCGAGAGGAAATCGTCCGGTGCACGGCTCAGCACGACAACCTGCTCCGGCAAGCGGCCCGCCGGCTGTATCCGGTATTGCGCTTGCAGATAGCGTAACACCGCCTTGCCGAAAAAGCCGGTGCCGCCGGCAAAGAAAAGCTTCACGATTCGCTCCAATATAGTTGCCTGCACAGCGACACGTTAAAACTAGGCCACCGTCTCAGGCGCGGCGGCAAAGTACGGAAGTGACGCAGGAGTCGCGCCATTCGAGGGATATCTCGATGAATTGCATTTCAACTACTTGCAGGCCCGCCTGTTCCAGCAGCGCCAGCAGCGATTCTTCTGAGAAGAAGTTGATGTGTTCGTGCCAGTGGTGCTTGGCGGAGTAGATGTCCCTGGACCCGGCATGGGTTCGCATCAGTTCCTCGTAAGGCACTTCCAGATAAAGCAGCGTGTCCCGGTTCATCACAGAGACAATTTCGCCGAGTATGTCTTTCGGATACGGAACATGTTCGAGAACCTGGCTGCAGACGATCAAGTCGTATTTGGTGCATCTGATCGTCGCCAGGTCGACCGCCTGCACGCCCGCTATCGCCGGTTTGTTCGAAATGTCGTAGATATGAACGGTGCGCGCGGTTTCCTTCAACGGCGTGTTCACGCCGTTGTCACCGCCCCAGTCGAGCAGGGCCGGTGCCACCGGCACGCGCGGGGACAGGAATTCCTCTATCGTGCTGATATAGTTGCTGCGGTCGTAATAGAATTCGCTGATCTTCCTGTAGCCAGGCTCGTAGAACTCGCGCAGGCGCGTGTATTCCTCGTCGCGGTAGCCGGCGTATAGCGATGCCATTTCCTCATCCGAGAAACGTATATCCAGGAACAGCACGCCACAGCGTGCGCATTGTAAGGACTTGCACACCGAATACGCGATGCCGGGCTGCAGATCGCGCAAGCCCCATTCCGGGGTGATCAGCACCGGCTCGTGGTCGAACACGCGCTTGGCCACGAAGGGCATTAGCACTGCGGGCGACTTTTTCAAGTCGGCGCCGCCGCAGCATATGCATTGTCTTGCTATCCGTTCTCTAGACATCTGAAGCCTCGTTCAATGTCGGCAGTTCGATGCGTGCGCGGGCCAGGTCTTCCGGCACGCCCATGTCGATGAAATAGGCATCCGTTCGCATGCCGTAGATCGCCAGCCCGGCGTGATGCCGCGCCAGCACATCCTTCTCGAAACTAAAAGCGGCCGCGTCGATCGTCGCAAAGACAGAGTCCTTCACGTAATAAACGCCAGAGTTAATCAAGCCACTGGCGCACTGACCTTTTTCTTCGAACGCGACGATGCGACCAGACGTATCGATATTCACTTTACCGAATCTGGCGCTATCCTCGGTCGCCTTCAAGGCGATCGCAATATCGGCGTGACGCTCGTGTGCAAACCGCAGCAGATCGCCAGCATCCATTTTCAGCAGAGTATCGCCATTCGCGACTAGCGCTTCGGTGACCCCTGCCTGCCGCATCGCCTGCTTGATTGCGCCTCCGGTCCCCAGCGGTTCCTGCTCTATCGAATAACTGACTTTCACATCCCGCCAGCGATCGCCAATCTCATCCCTCACCTTTTGCCATTGGAAACTGACAGCCATCACGATTTCATCGATCTGGGCGATCAACAACTGGTCCAGCACATGCGCGAGAAACGGACGTCCCGCGACTGGTATCAAGGGCTTGGGCGTGTCGCGCGTCAAGTCGCCTAAGCGCGTGCCCAGGCCGCCGCACAAAACGATGCCCTTCAAAGCCGGTCCTTTCCGAACAAGGTAGCCTCGACAT
The DNA here is from genome assembly GCA_019911785.1 of Sulfuricella sp. The sequence goes on from JAIOJM010000250.1 coordinate 8,557, forward strand.
ATGCACAGATCGTATGTTCGATAATCATATGGCACTCCTGGATTCGCGGCGTCGATGCGGAAGGCACGCACAGGCAATGGTCGCAGAGTTCCTTCATCTTGCCGCCAGACTGGCCGGTCAGACCGACCACCGTGATGCCAAGGTCCTTGCAGGCAGCGATCGCCTGCAGGATGTTTTCAGAATTTCTGCTGGTCGAGATCGCGATGAACAGGTCGTCTGCAACACCTGCAGCGATTCCCGCAGGTGCGCCAATACCTGTTCATTCTGATTACCAGACACTGCGGCCTCCATCGATGACCAGGTTGGCTCCATTCAAATAGCTGGACGCATCGGAGCACAGGAATACGATCGCCCCCCGGTACTCATCCGGTTGGGCCATCCGGCCCATGGGAATCAGCTTGGCCAGGTTGCTGACGAAGACTTCGTTCTGGCCGGCGTATACGCCGCCCGGAGACAGCGCGTTGCAGCGTATACCCTGTTCGCACCAATAAGTCGCCAGATATTTGGTGAGTCCGATCAGCCCGTGCTTGACCACCGAATACGTAACCGGTTTGACCGGCTGCAAATGCTCATCACGACCACTGATCTTGTACAGCCTCTGGTCAGGCGCGATCACGCCAAGGTCGGATGCGATATTTACAATCACGCCGCCACGCCCGGCCTGCGCCATATGGCTGCCGTAGACCTTGGCGCAATTGAACGCGCCGCCAAGGCCAACATCAAGATCTTGCTGCCATTGGTCAGACGGGAAGTTTTCCAGCCGTGAGAAATTGATGTCAGCACTGTCCTCGACCTTGGGATTGCGCGCCGCATTGTTGATCAATATGTCTATCTTTTGATGACATTCAAGCACGGCGGTTTTCGACGCCTGCACCGATTGCAAATCGGTGATGTCGACTTCGAGGGCCAGCACTTCGGTTCCGAATTCGGTTTCGAGCAGCTCGCGGTTTTTCTGCAATCCCTGCGGGCTGATGTCGACCAGCACCGGCGTACCGCCGAAGCTGGCAATCGCGGCGGCATGCTGGTAGCCGAGCATGCCGCCGCCACCGGTGATGATGGCGATCTTGCCGTGGAGATTAAACAGGTCGGACGTGTTTTGCATATTCATGCCAGCGGCACCTCGCTCAATATCACTTCCGAGGCGGTTGCCAGCGATCTCTTGGCCGCCAAGGCCAGACGCAGGCTTTGCATGCCGGCACGCAGATCGACCTGCGGCGCCTGCTTGCCGTCTATGCAGTCGAGCAGGTGCCGGGTTTGCTGCAGGAACATGTCATTGCGCTTGAAGCCGGGGAAATCGGATGTTTCCATCAACTCGCCCTGTTCGTCAAAGACATTGAGCACATTGCGAATCAAATCGATTCTTGCGATGCCGCTATCGCCGATGATCTTGAAGGTCCTGACAGGAGGACGCTGCACAAAGTCCTGGTGTAGCGAGATAGGAAAGTGGCCGAACTGGCCATGGTACTGCATCAGGGAGGTGGCGGTATCCTCGACATCGATTTCCAGCTTGCTCAGCTTGCCGCCGCGGCAGCTGATGGTCTCGGGCAGACCGAAATACCAGTAGATCAAATCCATTTCATGAATTTGCGATAGGATTACGCCGCCGCCCAGATCTTCCCGCGCCGCATACATTTGTCGATAGTCTTCGTACTTGTGCCAGTTCGGCAGGTATTCGCCAATCTCGGCATGTACGCTGAGGATATTGCCGAAGAAGCGCTGCTCGATCAGGGCCTTGAGCCTCATCAGACCGGGGTGGAAACGAAAGTTGTAACCGACATAGCAAACCAGCTTCTTCTCCTCGATGATGAAGAGCAATTCATCAAGCCCTTCCATGGAATTAGACACCGGTTTTTCCATGAAGATATGAGCGCCGGCTCTAGCCGCAGCCAGCGCTATGTGCGTATGCAGGCTGCTCGGATTACAGATGAACACGAGCTCCGGCTTAACTGCCAGCGCCTTCTGCAGATCCTCATGCACGGTGATCCGATAGTCGGTTTCGACGTCTACGTTCGCCGCGATGCTCAAGTCGTCCTGCAGCTTGTGTCTTTGCCGGCGCACCCGGTATGCATGCACTTCCAGCTTATCGCCGAGCAGGCTATACAAATTACGTAAATGTCGCTGGCCTATACCGCCCAGTCCGCAGAATAAAGCGCGCATGTGATTTCCAGTTTCTTATCCGAGATTGCCGTCGCCGCGCAGCCAGCTGCAAGCGATCGACGACATTTGCCGCAACCAGCTCAACTCTTCGCCGGGCGCACCGCGTGCGACCTGCATCACGAAGTCGCCGTGATAGTCGATATCCAGCAAGGCTTCCCGCAAGCTTGCAAAATCAACATTGCCGCTACCGAGTGGAACCGTGCCACCGTTGAGCACCCGGTCCTTGATATGGAAGCTGCCGATGCGGTCGCCGTAGGCGGAGAATTCCTCGAACGGGCGATAGCCGAGGGAGCCGCTGTTGCCGGAATCGTAATTGACCTTGATCAGGGGATGGACAATTTCATTCAGGAATGAGCGGAAATTGTCCGGATTCATGTCGGTTTCGAGGTGCAGCTCCACCGCGGCCTCCGTCGCCTGCAGCAGCACCTCGTGCAATGCCGAGAGCACATCCTCAGCATCCTTGGCGTCGGCAATTCTGGACGCGTCGACAAAGGGCAATACGATGCGCGTGATCCCCATTTCCGGACAAATCGAAATCAGCCAGCGCAGCTTGTCTAACCGCTGCACGAGCGTCGCGTCGTCTATCCTCAGCAGCGGACAATCCATGAAGTAGTCGGCGCAGATCGACATCACCTGGATGCCAACCTGCTGCAGCCGGTCGCGCAAATCAAGCCGACCTTCCGCTGTTTCGAGAGGGTTCGCGCCTTCTCCATACAAATCGTAGATCCACTCTATGCCCCGCAAGGGAACCTGCGGGGCCAATGCGATTTCGGTCTTCCAGTGCGCACGCGGGAATGACTGGAAGCGTCCATCTTCCGGTGGGGACAGACGTCCCTGCATCGTGAATAGGCCTGCGTCTGCATACGACTTCAAATACTCGGCGCTCATGATCGTGCTTTCATTCTTCTATCAACGGAATCAGCATATTGGACTTCAACTCATCCCTGTCCAGAAAAGGGAACAAGTCTTCCAGTGGGGTCGACACCATCGTGCCGTCGCTCCTTATCTTCGAACTGGTGCGCGGGCCGATTGCCTGGTCGGGCTGGACCATTACTTCGCAGACCACCGGGCCGTCGGTATCGAGCGCCTGTCGTATCATCTGGCGCAGCTCGGATTGATCGCGGATCCGCAGGCTCGGCACGCCGAAGGCTGCCGCCAGCTTGCCGATGTCGGGCAGCGTCATGCCAGAAGACGGATCGCAGCCTATCGTTTCCTTGAAATAGCCGCTCTGCGATGCGCGTATCGACGCATAGCCGTTGTTATTCAGCACGAAATACTTGATCGGCAATTGCAGCCGCTTCGCGACTTCCATCTCCTGAATGTTCATTACAAAGCCGCCGTCTCCGTCGACCGAAATCGTGCGCTTGCGGCCGCCGCCTATGCAGCCCCCGATCGACGCCGGCAAGCCGTATCCCATCGAGCCCAGGCCGCCGGTGGCAAGCGTTCTCTGGCCTTTCTTCAGCTTTGCCGACAGCCAAAAGGTATCGATCGATGCGCCCGAACTGCCGGGAATGATCATATCGCCCTCAGCCAGTTCGTCGCACAGCATCTCGGTGAATACATAAGTGTTCGCATAACCGGCCTGGGTCCGGTATTCCGGCAGCACGACCGGGTATTTTTCCTTCCAAACCGTGCAACGGGCTATCCAGTCCGCATAGCCGGCCTGGTCGGCATCGCCGATTGGCCCTAGCTGCTCCAGCAACTGGCGGATGAAATCGCCGGCATCGGCGATGATCGCCAGATCCGGCAAGTCACCGAGTTTCCGCAATTCGGCGCGATCGATGTCGACCACCGCGATCTTGGCTGAGCGCGCGAATTGGGCGCGATTGAAGCCGGTGATCGAGAAATCCATACGGCAGCCTATCGCCAGCACCAGGTCCGCGTTCTGTATCGTGAAGTTGGCGCCGCGTGGCGCCACCGTACCCGGTCTGCCGAAAAACAGCGGATGAGAATACTCAAGCAGATCGGCGGCGATCCAGGTAGTCAATGTCGGAATCTGCAGCCGCTCGATCAGGCGCCGCAAGTCTTGCTCGGCACCAGCGCAATGCACACCGTTGCCGACCAACAGCACTGGTCGCTGCGCCTGCCGTAGCATCTGCGCGAGTGCGTTCAGCATCGCCGGCTCGGGGCTCGGCGTTTGCGCCGACTCTTGCGTGGACAGTTCCGACGGATCGAATCCCGCCAATGCAACCGGATCGACTTCGCTCGCCTGCACATCGAGGGGAATATCTATCCACACCGGCCCCTGGCGACCGTGCCTCATCAGGTACAGCGCCTTTTCTAACTCACGCCTAAGCTGTAGCGGATCGGTGAGGCATACTGCGTACTTAGTGATGGAGCTGACGACCGTCACAATGTCAAGTTCCTGCGAGCCGAGTTGGCGCAAGCCGCTATCCCTTTTTAGGTCGGCTCGCTTCACCTGGCCGGAAATCATCATCACCGGCGTCGATTCGAACCAAGCTCCAGCCAAGCCAGTGATCGCATTGGTTGCGCCGGGGCCTGATGTGACCAAGCAGACACCGAACTTGCCAGAGGTGCGCGCATAGGCTTCGGCGGCGATCGCCGCGCCTTGTTCGTGCAGCATGCTCACTGGCGTGATCGCCTTTTGCCTGAGCAAGCCGTTATTCAGATGCATCGCCCCGCCACCGGGAAGAAAGAAGACTTCTTGGATGCCCTTTCTAGCGATAAATTCAAAGACGTAGTCTGCAACGCGCATAGGAGTATTCAATAAAGATGGTTAAATCGGGCGACGATTTTCCGGAACAGCATACAAAACAAGATCCCATCCATCTGCTAAATGAGGGCACAGATGAAAAATGTAGCGCGGATTGTAGGAATGTAGTTGCAGCAGAATTTCCCAAATGTGGGACTGCAGGTGATAAACGCAGACAGCCACAACGGGCGCCTTGTCGATAATGGTTTGTCGAGCTCCCAGCAGACAGTTCGGCTCGAAACCTTCAATGTCTATTTTTATGAATGTCGGAACGCCAAATAACATGCTGAAGGCATCTATTGTCGTTACCGGCACCGTTTCGTTGCCGGCGCCAACACGCGATGCCGGTCCGTGTTCCGCCTCCACCTGAATCATGCCGATAGTATCGCCCAATGCAAGTTTGTAGGCAAAAATCTTGCTCCCGAATCCACTTAATCCCAAAATATAATTTTGAAGTGTTAGGAAATTATTCGGGGATGGTTCGAATGAATGTACTTGTGAAAAGTCCTGGCCACGCTCAGTTTGTAAAAAGCTTTGAATGGAGTCGCCGGTATATGCGCCTATGTCATACAAAATCTCTGTGTCCAATTTATTGACGAACTTGTTGTTGAAATAAATCTCTTCCTGAGATGGATATGGTAGCAAGTCATAGTTGAGAAACAGCCGCCACTCAATATGATCGACGAATATTTCACGTGATTCGTCGTCGGCCAGTAGTGCAAATGCGGATCGAATCGGGTCCGCTTGTGTAATCACCTTTGACGGGCGATCTAGGCAATAATGGGGCAAGAATTCGTCCTGGAACTTCCAGGCAAGATGGCCAAATAATGCGATTTTTCGAAAACCTAACGCAATCAGGGGTTGGATCCGATCGGACATTTTGTCTATTGCTTCCCCGCACCAGATAGTGGTGATCACGCCGATGTTTTCCGGGTCGAATTGTCCGGCCGCTTGAGCGGGACTCATGACTGGCACCCCATTTAGCTCTTTACCCCACAGCGCAGAATTGTTGTCAATGAACGCAACAGGTATTTTGCCTATGCGGCTCAATGTGTTAAGCACCTTACGACCTAGATTGCCAGCGCCGAAGAGGATGAAGTCATTTTCCAAACCGCCGATCTTCTCTTCTAAGCAATGGCGTTCACGATATTGTACGGAATCCATACTCTCAGACAGCAGTCGCTCCAAGCGGTCACCGAGTTCTTCAGTTCTCACGACACATCTCCAGTCCTAATGAGAAAAAGCCTTTAATTAAGGCTGCGTAAGTATTCCAGCGCCGACCAAAATCCCGCACCGTGGTCCTTGTGGCCTTGCCACACTTCAGGTATGAAACTGATGTTCGGATACTGTGAGATTTTCTTCCAGCTAGCCGGCCAGTTCACGTCTCCGGTCCCCATCACCACTCCTTCGCCGTTAGTGCCCTTGGCGTCCGCGACGTGCAGATGCGCGGAATGTGGCAGCAGTTGGGCCAGCGCCTGCTGGAAATCCAGGCCAAAGTGGTTGCAGGTCATCTGCAGGTGCGACAGGTCCAGGCAGAGGCGCAGATTCAAGACATTGGACTGCGCTGCCAACTCATCAGGCATCATGAATATATTCTGATAGCGCTGGCCGCCAAAATGCCATGGGAAAGGAGCCATATTCTGGGGAATCAGTTCCGAGCGACCAAAATCAATTTGAGCGCAAGAAGCGTGGAAACGCTCATACAGTATGGGGCGCATCTGCAGTGGTAGGGGTGCGTCGGCGGAGAAGCCACCGATATTGGCGACGATCAGCAGCGAATCCGCTTGTGGGAAAAATTCGGCGATCTTGTGCGTTGCATCGACCACGCGCTGCAGGTTACGGATCGAGCGCTGGCGATAGTCGAGGTCGTCGGACGCCAGATCAAGCAATTCGCTGTTTTCGAACAATTCCGGCGCATGCACGACCAAGCGCGAGCAACCCACTGTCGACAGATAGGGCGCGGGATCGACGCTGAGATCACGGTAGGAGAGATGGAATTCGAACAGGTCCGGCTTGATCCAATGATTGTATTGCTGGAAATCGTGGTAGCGGACCGGCACCCCCCATTTCACCGGCAGCGCATAGTGCCGGTTTACCTCATCCTTGTCCTTCAGGTCGCTTTCGAACAAGAATTCGCCTTGGGCGATGTCGCGGTTCGCTTTTTTGCCGAGCAATAGATTGAGCTTGTATGGCGCCAGGCCCTGACCCGGGCTGGCCACGCGCAGCGCGGCTTCGGTGAAGGCTTCACCCTTGTTGATCCTGCGCGCGGCGATCACGCTCTTGGCCAGATTCTCGCGATTCAACAATTCGCCCTGGCTGGCGTGGCGTCCCGGGCCAGTCCACGGTAAGGCTTGCTCGACCTGCCGTATGCCGTCGACCAGCTGTTTGAACTCCTCGGGCTCCAGGCTGGCCAGATGGTCCGGTCCTTCCATGTTGCGATCGAGCGTGATGTGCCGCTCGACGAGTGTTGCTCCCAGGGCAACTGCGGCAATGGTGATGGCTGTGCCACGCTCATGGCCCGAATAACCGATCACATCGTGCAATTGTTTCAGCCTTGCGATGTATCCCAATTGAATGTCCGCTTCCGGTGCAGGGTAGGCGCTGTTGCAATGCAGCAGCGCAAACGGGATGCCTAGTCCCTTGAGTTGTTCAATGGCTCTGATAATTTCATGTTCGTATGACATCCCTGTCGATAGAATCAGCGGCTTCCTCAGTGCGGCGGCTTTATTGATCAGATAAGGGTTGAACAAATCGGCCGAAGCGATCTTCAAAGCCGGAACGTCAAAATCAGCGAGCACATCAACGCTTGGTTCGTCCCAAGGCGTGCAGATATAAGTGATGCCCAGGTCCTTGCAATATTGACGTATCTGACGATGTTCCTCTATCGACAACTCCACCTTGTTCAGCAGATCCTGTATATATTCCACGCCAAGGTCTTCCGCTACGGAACCATCTGCCTTGGTCCGATAAAGCGCCTGACGATTGCGGAGTTGAAATTTGACGCAATCGGCACCCGCCTGAACAGATGCAGTGACCAGCTTTTTTGCAAGTTCAATCGAGCCATTATGGTTGTTGCCGATCTCGGCGATGACAAAGACATGCCGGCCATCGATCTCATGGCCATCAATGATGAAGGGTTTGTCGCTCATAATATTTTTGTGCGCCACGAAGTAACACCTTCATTTTCAAATTTGAAGGTGGACAATTTGCAATTCAATTCTTTCAGTCTTGTAGAGACGCTCTGGCGATACTGCGGTTGCACAAAAAACAGAAAAAATCCGCCCGCCCCTGCACCGAGCAACTTACCGCCGATAGCGCCGGCTTTGAGCGCAGCGTCGTAGATTTCGGCGATTTTCGAATTACTGACCGATGCAGACAAACCTCTTTTCAAGACCCAGGCCTTGTCCAGGCAGCGTCCGAAATCCAATAATTCGCCCCTGATCAAATGCCTATGCATTTCATGACAAATCGAGACGATCTCTTTCAATTGCGCCGATTTGTTTTCAGTAGTGTAGGTTTCACGCTGTTTTTCATGCAAGGAGCCAGAATCGTGCTTGATCCGGGTGTCGCATAAAATAAGACACTCTTCCAACTCGTTTCGGGTTGCATCTTCAAGACGAATAGCATGCACCAGATTTTTCTTGTCGCCCAACTCAATCAGGTTAAAGCCGCCAAAAGCCGAAGCGTATTGATCTTGCCAGCCGCCGGCTACACCGAAGCAAACGCGCTCAGCTTGAAAAGCGAGTTCGGCAACTTCATAGGTTGTCCAGCGATCAAGTCGCATCTCGTTAAAGGCTGCAACGACGGCAGCGGCAACAGCGGACGAGCCGCCGAGACCGGACCCCACCGGAATATCGGAGCGCACGTATAGGTCAAAACCGTACGTTGGCTTGACGACTGATACGACCGAAGACAGCAGATCCTGCCTGGGTCCTTCGAGCAAGTCGATCAGCGAAGCATAATGACAGTGCGTATCAAGATCTTCCGAGTAAATATGGATATTCTGATCTGCTCGGGGTATCAGCGTTGCGTGACAGTAAAGTGCTACTGTCGTGCTCAATACGGCACCAGGGTGATCGACAAAAAAGTAAGTTAGATCGGAACCTCCGCCACCGAAGCTGATACGTACTGGCGCACGAGCCCGGGTCAGTACTGGAGCTTCTGGCGATGCAAGTTCATATTCCGGCGTGACCAGATCCACCAGACGGCCGTCGGCGTCAATCTTGGGAATGACACTGAAACCCAGATCGAGCAATTTGAGTAATTCTTCCCGGCTGGTATTGATCCCTACGCTACGGAAACTCTTGTTCATGCAGGCGGATGCGGTCGCGCTGGTCGCGCCTCCATTGAGCAGAAAGCGCCGCAAATCACCATTCGTAATTAAGCCTTGCAGCCGGTGATCTTGATCAACGACGAACACAGTTTGAAATCGGCTTGACTCGATGCGATCAATGGCGGAAAGAATTGCAGCAGTGTCGCGTACGATGAGTTGTTCCACGAGCGGATTCAAAATGTTACTCCCATGAAACGCTCGATATGATCCGCCACAAAATCCAACATGGCCTCGCTCAAGCCAGGATACACCCCAACCCAGAACGTATCGTTCATGATCTTGTCGGCATTCTTCAGTTCGCCGCTCACCCGATACGTCCGTCCTTCAAAGTAAGGCTGGCGCGTCAGGTTGCCGGCAAACAGGAGACGGGTTCCGATCTTGTATTGGTCGAGGTATTTCAGAAGATCGACGCGGGCGACAGCGGCTTCGTCCCGAATGGTGACAGGAAAACCAAACCAGGACGGATCGCTGCCGGGCGTTGCCTCAGGCAAGATCAGGAATTCCTCGCAGGATTTCAGGCGTTCCTTGAGGAAAGCGAAGTTACGTTTGCGTGCCTCGATAAAGCCTGGCAGCCGGTTCATTTGCGCCAGCGCGCAGGCAGCTTGCATGTCGGTGATCTTGAGATTGTAGCCCAGGTGAGAGTAGGTGTATTTGTGATCGTAACCCAGGGGCAGCGTGCCGAGTTGCCAGCCGAAGCGCTTGCCGCAGGTGTTGTCCTTGCCGGGCCCGCAGTAACAGTCACGTCCCCAGTCGCGGAAAGATTCGATGATGCGTTTCAATTGCGGGTCTTCAGTGAACACTGCGCCACCTTCGCCCATGGTGATGTGGTGCGCCGGATAAAAACTGAGGGTGCCCAGGTGGCCGAAGGTGCCGGCCATGCGGCCGCGGTAGGTGGAACCGAGGGCGTCGCAACAATCCTCGACCAGCCACAAACCGTGATGGTCAGCAAGCTCGCGGATTTCGGCGGCGGCGAATGGGTTGCCGAGCGTGTGCGCAAGCACGATAGCACGGGTTTGGGGGCTGATCGCGGCGGCGATCGCATCGATTGTGGGGTTGTAGGTGGGCGGTTCCGAATCGACGAAAACCGGTACAAGTCCGTTTTGCAGAATGGGATTGACGGTCGTTGGAAAGCATGCGGCGGCGGTGATAACCTCATCGCCTGGCTTCAGGGCGCGATCACCAAGGAGAGGTGAAGTCAGCGCCGAGATCGCAAGGAGGTTGGCGGACGAGCCCGAATTGGTGGTGAGCGCAAAGGCCACACCCAAATACTGCGCCAATCGTTTTTCGAAGGCGTCGTTGAAACGGCCAGTGGTCAACCAGCCATCCAGCGCAGCATCGACCAGATGGGCAAACTCTTCGGCGCCGAGCACTTTGCCCGCGGGCGGGACTGGCGTTTGTCCAGGATGAAATGGCTTGGGCTCAAGCGTTTCCGTGGCATATTCGCGTACGAGTTGGAGAATGTGCTGCCGCTTTTCCTCAATCGTCATGCAAGCTCCTGGCATAAGCTTGAATTTGCGCCAAGGTGTAGTCGTGCATGTTGCGACCTTCAGTCCACGCACGATGCCAGCTGTATGTTTCCACCAGGGACTTTTCTAAATGCCACTTGGGCCGCCAACCCAGACGTTGACCGGCTTTGGAGGAATCGAGGCTGAGCAAAACAGACTCTTCGGGGTGTTTGTCCCGGCTGATATCCCAACGCGCGCCGTGTTTCCAAAGGGCGGCAAGCCGGTCAGCCAACCATGCAACGGGTTTCGCGTCTTCAGGATCGGGGCCAAAATTCCATGCTTCGGTAAAGTCCTCACCGTTCTGCCATAACTGTTCGGCCAGCATGAGATAGCCTCGCAAGGGTTCCAGAACGTGCTGCCAGGGTCGCACTGCCTGCGGGTAGCGCAAGATGACAGGTTCATCCTTCTCAAAGGAGCGGAATATATCGGGAATCAGGCGATCTTTGGCCCAATCCCCTCCCCCGATCACATTTCCGGCGCGAACGCTGGCAACGGAAACCCCCGAGTCTTTGCCAAAAAAAGAATGGCGATACGCAGCTGTAACTATTTCGGCGCACGACTTGCTGCTGCTATAGGGATCTTTCCCGCCCAAGGCGTCGATTTCCCGGTACCCCCAGGGCCATGCTTTATTCTCATAACATTTATCGCTCGTCACGATAATAACAACACGTACGCTGTTGGTGTGCCGAACCGCATCGAGAAGGTTCGCCGTGCCCATGACGTTGGTGGCATAGGTACCTAATGGATCGACAAATCCTTCGCGCACCAGCGATTGGGCGGCAAGGTGAAAAATGATTTCCGGATGAAACTCGTTCAGCGTATTTCTCACTTCTTCGGGATCGCGCAGATCGCCGTAACGGGATTTCATGCTCTTTCCAACATCCGCGCATTCAAACAGGTTGGGCTGAGTAAAATCAGGCAGGGAAAACCCGGTTGCACGCGCGCCGAGTTCCTGCAACCACAAGGACAACCAGCCACCCTTGAAGCCGGTATGTCCGGTGACAAGCACCGATTTGCCTTGCCAGAACGCAGGGTTCAATCCCAAACCCGCCACGGAGCCGCTCCTTTTGCCCAAAGTTCCTCCAAATGGGTTTTGTCGCGCAGGGTATCCATCGGCTGCCAGAAGCCCGTATGGTTATATACGGATAGCTGGTTTTCTGCCGCAAGCCTCGCTACGGGTTCGCTTTCCCAGGCTGTTCCGTCTCCCTCAATATAGTCCAGTACCCTGGGGGAGGCGACAAAGAATCCGCCGTTGATCCAACCGCTGCCTTCCTTTGGCTTTTCGTTGAAACTGGTGACGCGTTCACCTTGAATTTCAAGTGCGCCAAAACGTCCCGGAGGCTGGACGGCGGTTACGGTAACCAACGTTTGGCTGTTGCGGTGATATTCGATTAAATTGGATATATTGATGTCGCCCACGCCATCGCCGTAGGTAAAACAAAAGGCTTCGTCCCCGATATACGGTGCCACACGTTTCAAACGTCCGCCGGTGAGCGTCATTTCGCCGGTATCGACTAATGTCACCCGCCATGGTTCAGCATGCTGCTGATGCACTTCCATCCGGTTGTTGGCGATGTCTATCGTGACATCCGACATGTGCAAGAAATAATTTGCGAAATACTCCTTGACGACATATCCCCTGTAACCCAGGCAGATGACAAAATCATTGATCCCGTAATGGGAATATATCTTCATGATATGCCACAGGATTGGTTTCCCGCCGATTTCTATCATCGGCTTCGGGCGAAGATGGGATTCTTCGCTGATACGGGTGCCTTGCCCACCAGCCAAAATTACAGCCTTCATAAATAACCGTCCGTCCCGGAAATATTCTCTTTTTAATGATAGGTCGAATTTACCCGTTTGGGTGGTCGACTGCCAGAGAACAGCAGCACTTTTCTGGCGCCGAAGTTGAACAGGAAAATGGTTGCAGCCGCCACACCTTTGGACTGCAGATAGTGAAATCCGAGCAATTCCGTAAAGAACCACATCAAACCCGCATTGAGCGCCAGGCCGATGATGCCGACAACAGCAAATATCGCGAACTCATGCACTTTGTTGTCAAGGCTGCGATGGTCAAACACCCAGCTTACGGCTAGCGCGTAGTTCACCGCAATCCCGGCCATGAAGGCAACGGAAGCGGAAAGCAGGTAATGGATGTGGCCGAATTCGGTGAGCAGGAACAGCAGCGTAAAATCCACGATGAAAGCCACGCCGCCGACAAGAAAATAGCGGAAGAACTGGCCCGACAGGCTGTCGGCTTTGGCTGAGAGAGATGCGATGAGGCTCATGGTTTAATGGGCAGCGAAAAGCCGGCTGTCGCCGGTCGTTCATTTTTATTGCCAGCCCATGTGTCGGCAAAATTTCGCCGCAGGTAGGCACAATCATACAGATAGAAATATCTTTTTTTCATTTTGTCGAAATGCCGTTCAATCATCCCTACCCTGAAATCTTTCGACAGGACGACAAAATCCAGCACCGGGTCGTGGCATACGTGCACCAGTCCTGCGAAGCCTCCCTTGCGCAGCATGCCGCGATCTCCCGGTTGAGCAAAAATCCCGTCCTCGACGCCCAGGGCGGCCAGGCGGTCTACCCTCCGCTTTCCCTCAATGGCGGTCTGGCGGTTGAATATCAGACCTACCGTCTGGCCAATGGAAGCATAGCTGGCACGGCCGAGGCCGAACCAGACCATTTGCAGGTCGTCTTCCCAATATACTACAGCGCCGACTGGAATGACCCGGCTGAAAGAGGGTAAGGGATCCCGTAGCGCCTGTTGCACGTAATAGCGCGCCCGTGGTGGGCGCTGATCCCAGAAGGCAAAGGAAAGCATCAGCAGAAACGCAATGCCGCCTACCGTCGCCAAGTGCACAAATTTTCTGCGATCTGCTCCGTACCGCCATACTGTTAAAAAAATAATGACTGAGATTACCCCCCCGCTTATCGGCAAGAACAACAAAACCCACACCAGCCAAAATTCGATGGAATGCACGGGGCCGACCTTTATCATGGCCTCAGCAGTGGCGTCTAGCCATGCAGACGCCAGCCACCACGCCGCTGCCTGAAGCGGAATGAGATAGAGTAGTGCCGCAAGATTTTGGGGAATTACGATTGCCCTTCCGCTGCGCGCATACCAGACAAACAGACCGCTCACCAATACTGAAAGAACTCCTCCAATGCTGGCGAGTGTCAGCCACGCGGTCACGAAGCCGAGGAGCAGGAGTCGGTATACCCGATCATGGTTCCAGAAATCCGCCACAAGCCAGGCGGCGGCAAGATAGGAAAACAGCTGGGTAAGCCAAAGCCAGCGCCAGGGCTGCAACTGGATTAGCAGCACGTTATGAAACAGGGAGGTGCCGAGCCAGAATAGCAGCAGGGCCGCCACACCTATCGCCAAGGGCGGCAGGAAGACCCTGCGCACTGAGCCGTTTGCCGTGCCTGATGCTGCGGCGAGCAGGCTGAACGCAAGCAATGTACGGTTGCCCCAGTCTTCGTATCGCCACTCATCCCAGAGGACATAAGGGGATCGCGCATTAACCAGTTGAAACCACTCCGCGTCCATTACGGAGAACAGGTGACCGAAGGGTGAAACGCCCGACCAAGCCAGGAGCAGCACGACTGTCGCGGCAAGCACGCCGATCCCCAGCGCCGCCTTTGGCTTGTCGTACCCAAGGTATAGGCTGATGAAAGCCGCGCCCGCCAGCGCGACTAAAGGGTGCATCACGAATGCGGCCAGCAGGGCCGCAAGTGACATAAGCCGCTTTCCACTAAGGATCATCGCCAGCGATAGAAGCGTCAAGCCTTCTGCGATTAGCCTGGGAGTTAGAAAGTATTCCGCGTATCCGAGCTTGGCAGCGCCATAATCGCCTGGCATTGCAATAATCAAGACCAGCCCGAGCCAGAATGGAAAGCCGCGCAGCAATTTACCCGCGAGCAACGTGGCCGCCCCTATCCACAGGGCATAACCGGCCAGCAGCAGCGTAATCGTGGCGGCGTTCAAGCCGAGCAAATCGATGAACGCCGCGTAAATGGGGCTGAAGAGGGTGAAATCATCTTGGGAGCCATACAGGAAATAAAGGTCATTTCTGTAGGCTTCGGGGTGCAACAGGGAAACTGCCTGAACGGCATAGAATACCGCATCGTGCCACATGCCCCGGTACGGGTGTCCCAGAAACCAGATGGCCAGCAGCAGCAGAAAAAGAAGAAATTTTGGCGGAGCGACAGTGTTGTTTTGAGATTGCCCGGATGTTTGCATGATCGTGCTCATCTTTGCATGTCGCGGCCTTGTTTTTTGCAGGTTTCCAGTGCAGCGTTGTACTCGTCGGCGGCCACTCCCCATTCCTTGCGAAGCAGCATGATTTTTGATTCAAGTTCTTGCCGCGGACTGGAAGTCGTGATGGCGCCCCGCGAAAATATCAGCCAAGGATCTCGCCACAAGGTAACCCCATACTCTTTACTGGCCAAGAGGCATTCAATGGACGCCAAATAATCCGCCGGGCGCATTTGCAAATGCCCGGCGAGGGCGGCGAGTAACCCGGGGTCTTGGGGATAAAGTTTTTTTGTGGGGCTTTCCAGCCTCAGAACAATGGCGCCTGCCTGACCTATCTTGTTCGGATAAACGTATATCTCGTGGCGCTCCGAAAGATGCGCGCCGACGTTGGCTTGGGCGGAGACAGATGCATTGGCGGGTGTTGCGGCGCGGATCACCTGCATGATAGGGTCGGGTCCGCCCATGAAATGTGACGGCTCCCAAAAATTGGATGAGCCCGGCAGAGGTAAAGGAGCAAAGCCATAGCCAGTGACCATGCCCGCCGTTAGAGCAAGGCCTGAAATCTCGGTAACGGAAAATTTCTTCACCCGGCGCGATATGCGCTCGGCACCATAAGATGCCGCCACCGTAAGCACGGGCACAATGACAAGGCTGTGATAGGAAAAAACGCTTTTCGGCATTGAATTCGCCGAAAGCAGGTTGGCCGCTAGATCTGCCAGGCCGGGCAACAGGACCGGGATAGCCGCGAGGGGCAATCCCAGGAAAGGCAACAGCAACAGTCCGAGGTAGACTGCCCCATCCATGGCCATGGCCATCTTGATTATCGACAAGGGACGGGTTAGCAATGCCTGGATAACCTCGCCTGCCGAATGCCCAATCCACCCGTATCTGCTCAGGTTGGCGCCAAGGCCGCTGCTCAGCATCATATGCTCCCCCGTCGGCGAAAGGGCTGGCATGATGAAACCGAGTACCAGCGCGGCATGTGCTACGCCGAGCAAAATCAACCAGATGGCGGGTTTCCAGGTCTTATTACGCAACCGCCAGAGCAGGCCGAAGCCCATTACGGTTAGCCCTAGATGCTCCTGAATGAACAGCAGCGGCAGGCAGGAAAGAAACAGCAGGCGACTGTCCCCTTTTTCGACGGCCAGCATGCCCAGCGCAACGAACGGTACCGCCAATGCAACCGGATGGAAATCCCAGGCGGCCGCGTTTAACAGAAAGGGATTCACCAGATAGGTCAGAGCCCAGAGCAGTCCGGCTTTTTCCGATTGGCAGACGCGGCTTGTCAAAAGGAAGATCGGCCAGGCCGCGATGGACAAAGCCAGCGCTTGGGCGAGGGCGAACCATTCCGGAAAGGGGGCGATGGCGTAAAGGGGAACAAACAGCAGCAGAACGGGATGGAAATGGAACCCCAGCCAATTGATCGGTTCGCTTAACTGGTTGCTGGTATTGAGCAAGAACTGCCCATTCAAGGTTCCCCACACCGCCTGGTCGAATACACCCAAGTCGTTGAGTGAGCTCATGTAGCCCCAATGGCGTGACAGGCCGAGCAACAGGATGAGCAGGAAATGAATTGCAATGGCGATCCCTGTCCATAGGCGCCAGTGGGTTGAAGGAATGGCCGTCATGGAAGTTGCGGACTTGGCGATTTTTTGATGTGCACAACGGCAATTTTGTCCGCATACAAGCGGCGCCATTCCGGCAAATGGTCCAGCAGTGCCACGGCGGGCATATTGGGCGGCAGCAGCGTCCACTGGATGTGGTATTTCTTCAGGACCAGGAGGAGGCCATCTGGTGCTTCCAGGGACATCGCCTCGATATATTGCTTCAAAAAATCATCCCCGTACATGTCGGCCCGGCCGTCGATAAAAGGGGAAATGCCGCTGTAGATCAAATACCCCCCGAAGCTGTATTCGTTCAGAACCGGGCCGGTAAGGTTGGCTTTTCTCGCCGCCTGTATGGCGTCTGTCGGAGTGATTCCCTTGTCCGGCTGGAGTTCGCCCAGTTGTGTAGCCAGGACCGTGGCCGCGACAAGCCCGCTGACCACCAGGACAGTAGCACCCTTGCTGGCGCGCTGCGCCAGTGCCTGGAAGAAATGATCCATGGTCGCCAGTTGATGGACCGTGGCTTGCCGCTCCCGCCATTGTCCCGCCAGCGGCGCTGCCAGAAACAACGGCGTTAGCAGGCCCAATAGCTCGATGTTGCGGTTATGCGTCAGGCCCAGATGGAGAAATCCCAGCAAAAGCGCGATTCTCATTAGCGGCAGTCGGAGTCCCTGAAACAGAACTGCCGCAAGACCGACGAATAGCCAGACTTCCAGAGGCTGGAAAAAATGAAAGTTCGGTGACCGCCATTCAGCGATCTGATCCAGGGCGTAGCTTCCGCCGAAGATGTGGAGGGTGAACAGAATACCTTTCAGGCCATGGGGTGTGGCCAGGGCACTCAGGAATGCGAGCCCGGCAAAGGCGAGCCATGACTTTGCGGCTGTCATGGTTTTGTTCTGGAGGCGTGCGTTCAGCACGCCTTCCACCAAGAAAAACAGGGTAAGCCCGAGACCCAGAGTAAAACTGCCATGCAGATTGGCCCAAAGTGTCATCACGGGCAAGAGCCAAAGGCTGGGTGCATGCCCATGTTCACTGGCGCGCACCAGATGAGCGGTCCAGAGCACCATCAGCGGCATGGCGAGCACATGGGGGCGGGCAACCAAATGGGTTAATGGCAACATGACCGCAAACGCGACAAACATCAGCGCGTGGACCGGTTCCATCTCTTTGAGCAGAAAACGGGTCAGTATTGCCAAGGCGCCGGCGAAAGCGAGTGCTGTCAGCGCGATCAGACCAGTCCAGCCGCCCGTCGCATAGGCGGCGGCAAAAATGACTTCGGACAACCATTCATGGGCGGTCCACGGAGCGCCCCGCATGGAATGGGAAAAGGGATCGGAAACCGGGATCGTTCCGTGTTCGAGAATCCAGCTTCCGGCCGCCAGATGCCAATAGGTGTCGGCGTCACCCAGCAAGTAGTTGCCGTGGACCAGAAAAACCAGGTAAATCAGCGCGCCGACGATCAGCGGCCAGGATACCCCCCAATACCTGCCTGTAATACCGACACCCGTTGCCGTAGATTTTGATAGTTGTTCCATAGCACTGACTTTAGCACAGGTTGTTGGCCCCTGCGTGCTACGGGCTTGTTCCAGGGTGGCGAAGCACACTGTATAAATATGAACCCAGATTATCCAGTAGAGCCAAAACACCGCTGTGGGAGCGGCGCCCTCGCCGCGATTTGCGGCCGCATTCGCGCCGGGGGCGGCGCTCCTTGTACGAGCATTCCAATGGACATATCTGGGTTTACGCTCTTCCGGCTTGACACCCTTTCTGGCATAGACTAGATTAAAAATAACAAACACTCGTCAACAATAGACTACCGGCCATGTAATTAAGTCGTTAGCATGTTTCGACGGCGGGTTTTTGGGGGGGCAGGTTAGACCGTTTGGTTTGGTAGCAACATGCCATCTTTGATAAAGAAGCTTGTGGGTTGTCTTTTTTGGGTAGTAGAGTTTAATCAACAAGAAAAGGAGATGTACCATGAAAAGTCTGATTCCCGGAATCAAACGCTTTTTCCTTGAGGAAGAGGGCGCTTCCGCTGTCGAATACGGCATTCTGGTTGCTTTGATTGCAGTGGCGATCGTCATCACCGTTTGGGCAGTGGGTAAGAAGTTGGAAGAAGTGTTCAACAGGGTTTGGAAATGCTTGAACAACGCATCTGCGTGCGTGACCTAAAATGTAGGAACTGAAATCAGACCCCTGCCGTTTTTTTCGCGGCAGGGGTTCTGTTTGTTGGTGGCAATGGCCCTGGTTTCAGCCAGAGCGATCCAAGCGGGGTAATCAGGTGTTCAAAGGGGGGTGGCATGAAAAGTCTGGCCTTGGGTATCAAATCTTTTGCCCGTGACGAAGGTGGCGCATCCGCTGTTGAATACGGCATCCTGGTTGCTCTGATTGCAGTGGCGATCCTCATCACCGTCATGTTGGTGGGACAGAAGTTGGAAGATGTTTTTAACAGAATTTGGCGATGCCTGAACAATTCCTCCGACTGCGGTGCCTAAATAAAGGAACTGAAATAAAGTTCCTCGCAGCGCATTATTCAGCGACTCTTTGCTGCCGCACGAACAACATGCCGCGTGCTGGTAGCGGGCCGAGTTTCCTGTCGGCCTTTTTTGTGGCTGTTGACGGCAGATGACGCCCGGCATTGTAGGTTGGCTGGCGCTTGCGCCAATGGGGCTGTTGCTTCTTGCGGCCGTCTGGACTGACGTGAAGGAGGGCAGGATCCCCAACCAGTTTGTTTTTTCCGGATTAGTATTGGGCATCCTCTCCAACACTGCATTGCCGGAGGGGCTGGGGTTTGCCAGTTCGCTGCCGGGCGGCTTGGGGTTATTGAGCGCGTTAGCCGGCGCCGCCATCGGCTTGGCGGTAATGTTGCCGATGTATCTATTGCGCGCCATGGGCGCGGGGGATGTCAAGCTGATGTCCATGGTGGGCGCATTTCTGGGCCCTGAGGATGTGCTGGGTGCGGTGCTCGGCACTTTCCTCGCTGGCGGGGTGTTGTCACTCGGGTATGCCTGGAAAATCGGGGCATTGCGACGCACGCTGCAAAACATCTGGTTTATCTTGTATTCCAGTTTGTTAAGGGTTGTTGTCGGTAGCCCCCCCGCGCTCGATGACGCGCCGAAAACGGCGGGTAAATTCCCTTATGCCGTGGCGATTGCCGTGGGCACCTTGGGTTATCTTGCTTGGAAGTCGGTGTGGAAAGCCGGTTGGGCATAAATTCATTAAGTGACCCAGGCAAAGCTGGGGGGTTACCTAACTGAATTAGTGCTATGAAGGGCTTCCCCCTTTAACCGGGATTGTCCATTAGAGCCAAAACAACGTTGTGGGAGCGGCGCCAGCCCTCCCCTCAATCCCCTCCCGCAAGCGAGAGGGGAGACGATCGCCCCTTCCCCCGCTTGCGGGGGAAGGTTGGGATGGGGGGTTGGCCGCGATTTTCGGCCATATTCGCGCCGGGGGCGACGCTCCTACATGCACGATCATTCCAATGGACAATCCGGGTTTAACCCTTCATACCCGCTTCTCTGCATCTGCATAAACCTCCGCATCCCGGCGCTGGCCAACGGCCACAATCAAAACCTCGATCGCTTCCGCATTCACTCGATAGACAATCCGCGTGCTACCAGTGCGGATGCGCCGATAGCCGGCAAGCCTGCCGGTCAACGCCTTGCCCAGCTTATCGGGCTCGCCGTACATAACTCGCTTGGTGATAACGCCGAGGATGATGCGGGCCTCGGCTTGGCCGATGGCGCGAAGGTCAATGGCTACGTCGGGGTGATAAATGACACGCCAGCTCATTGCTCAACCTGGACATCAATACCAAAGCGAGCCAGCATTTCCTCGTGGGTGATGGCCTTGGCCGGGTCGAAGGTGGCCACGCGCTCGGCCGCGATGGCATCGATGCGCAGATCCTCCAGCTCGTCCATCAGTGCCTCATAGCGATCGGAGGACAGCAGAACGGCCGCGATCTCGTTGTTCTTGAGCACTACAAACCTATCTTGCTCGCCGTGCTCGATGCGCTCGAAAACCTCCTTGGCTCGCCGCTGGATGTCGGTAACGGAAATCGTTTCGTTGGTTCGCACTTCCATGACGCACCTCACTTTGCTGACTATTATTTGATTATTATCTGACACAAGCCATGGGAATGCAAGCGATTTTTTGTAAAGGTGTCAGACCCGAATGGCACTTACCTTATAAGCCAAATGTAGGGTGGGTTAGCGTTTTTTGCGTAACCCACCAAGCGTTGCGTAGCAACACAACCTATTTTTAATGAGTACCTGGCGACACATCTGGTGGGTTACGGCAGAACCTGCGTGCCTAACCCACCCTACATCGAGTATGGAACCGCTTAAGCTAGTACCATTCGGCTACGTTCCCTCCCCTATTACGCATGATCAGATAACGGCAAAGGCACGACGGTCTGCTAGACAAATGGCAGAACAGTTGCTATGTTGAAAACAAGACCGCAAGTATCACTGATGGTAAATCAATAACAATGTTAGGGAGAAACATGGTGGCAACTCAGACGGCCTCTCCAAAACTGTTGGCACCTGCCCAACCGGAAGCGCAAAAGGCGTCCTTGCCCCTCCAGCCCCGCACCGTTGGGGAGACCGGCCTCAACTTC
>JAIOJM010000251.1 GCA_019911785.1 Sulfuricella sp.
GCTGCGGGAACTGAAAGAGGCGGGGATTGCGATTTCGATCGACGATTTCGGCACCGGCTATTCTTCGCTCAGCTACCTGAAGCAATTTGCCATCGACAAGCTGAAAGTGGATCAGTCCTTCGTCCGGGAGATTACACGGGATCCCGATGATGCCGCCATCGTTGTCGCCATTATCACCATGGCACACAGCCTGGGGTTGAATGTCATTGCCGAGGGGGTGGAAACGCAAGGGCAGCTGGAGTATCTGCGCAGCCACGGCTGCGACGAAATGCAGGGTTATTTCTTCAGCCACCCGGTTCCTGTCGGTGATTTCGAGAAGATGCTGCGGAGTGGGCGAAAGCTGGCGCTGAATGGCCAAGCGGAAGGGAGCTGGCAACGTACGCTGTTGCTACTGGACGATGAGCCTAATGTGACAGCTGCCTTGACCCGTCTGTTTCTCCATGAGGGTTATCAAATTCTGGTTGCGCACAGTCCGGCCGAGGCGTTTGAGCTGCTTGCCAGTCATCGGGTCGGCGTGATCCTGGCTGACCAGAGGATGCCTGAAATGAGCGGCATCGAATTCCTGAGCAGGGTCAAGCGGCTTTACCCCGAGGTGGTGCGCATTATCCTTTCCGGCTATTCCGACCTGAAATTGATCGCCGAGGCTTTCAATCAAGGCGCGATTTACAAATACATCACCAAGCCCTGGAATGACGGGGAAATGCTCAACTCAGTCAAAGAGGCATTCCTGGAGCACGAAGGCCGCTGTTCCAGGAAATTCTAGTCTACATTCAGTTGCAGCCACAGTTCCAGCAGCGCCAGGTGCCACAGCTTGCTGCCCTGGATGCGGGTGAAATGGGCTTCCGGTTCGGCCAGCAGCTTTTCCACGTAGGCGCGCTGGTAGAGGCCGCGTTTCATGCAGGCCTCCGACAGCAGGATGCCACGCATGAATTCGAGGAAATCACCGCGCACGTATTTCAGCGCCGGTACCGGGAAGTAGCCTTTGGGGCGGTCGATCACCGCATCCGGGATCAACCCCCGGGCGATAGCCTTGAGCGGAAATTTTCCGCCCTCCTTGAGTTTGAGTGATGGCGGCATCCTGGCCGCCAGTTCCACCAGTTCGTGGTCGAGGAAGGGGACGCGCGCTTCCAGCCCCCACGCCATGGTCATGTTGTCGACGCGCTTGACCGGGTCGTCGACGACCAGCGTGGTGGCGTCGAAGCGCAGCACCTGGTCTAGAAAAGTGTCGGCCCTGGGCTTGGTGAGTTCCCGCTCCACCAGTTCGGCGGTGACGTCTGGCACATGCCAGGCTGGGGCGACGGTTTCCAGGTATTCGGCGTGGTCGCGGTCGAAATAGTTGAGACGGAAGCGGTCGAGGGCGGAGCCTGTGGCCTCGTCCATGCGCGGATACCAGAAGTAGCCGCCGAACACCTCGTCCGCACCTTGGCCGGAGAGCACCACTTTCACTTCATCCGCAACGCGCTCGCCGAGCAGGTAGAACGCCACTGCGTCCTGGCCGACCATCGGCTCGGCCATGCTGGCAACGGCCTCGGGCAGGCGCTTCAATACTTCAGCGTTGGGAATGAGGTATTTGTGGTGGCGGGTCTTGAAGTGTTCCACCACTTGGTCTGAATACTCGAACTCGTCGGCTTTTTCCGCGCCTTCGCCGACATCCTCGAAACCCACCGAGAAGGTCAGCAGGTCGTCCACGTGGTCGGCCAGCAAGCCCACCAGCAGGCTGGAGTCCAGCCCGCCGGAGAGCAGGACCCCGACCGGTACGTCGGAGGCCAGGCGGTGGCGTTCCACGGCGCGGGTCAGTACGGCACGGGTGGCGTTCAGCCAGTCCTGTTCGGACAGCTCATGTTCCGGGCGGGTGGCGTCCAGGGTCCAGTAGGTACGCTGGGTAACCTGGCCCGTGGCGCTCACCGACATGGTGGTGGCCGGGGGCAGCTTTTTCACGCCGTTGAGGATGGTGCGTGGAGCAGGCACTACGGCGTGCAGGGTGAAATAGTGGTGCAGGGCGATCGGGTCGATGCTGGTGTCTACGCCACCTGCGGCAAGCAGCGCCTGGACGCTGGAGGCGAAGCGCAGGCTGGTTCCATCCAGCGAGTAATACAGGGGCTTGATGCCGAAGCGGTCACGCGCCAGGAACAGGCTGGCGTGGCGCATGTCCCACACGGCGAAGGCGAACATGCCGTAGAAGCGCTCCACGCACTTCTCGCCCCAGGCATGGTAGCCCTTGAGGATGACTTCGCTGTCGCCTTCGGAGAAGAAGGTGTAACCCATCTCCGCGAGCTCCTGGCGCAGTTCCTTGTAGTTGTAGATGGTGCCGTTGAACACCAGGGCAAGGCGGAGTTCCTTGTCCACCATCGGCTGGTCGCCGCTGGGGGAGAGATCGATGATGGCGAGGCGCCGGTGGCCGAAAGCCAGCGGGCCGTCGCTGATCAGGCCTTCATGGTCGGGGCCGCGGCGGGCGAGCTTCTCCGACATCCGCCGAATGACGGCGGTGTCGGGGGAGGCGCCGTCAAAGCGCAGTTCGCCGCAGATGCCGCACATGGTTTACAGATTAACCACGAATGCCACGAATGAACACGAATTGGCACGAATAAACCCAAAGCGATATTTTCTCCACGAATCAACACGGATAGTGCTTTTGCCTGTATTCGTGTTCATTCGTGAAAATTCGTGTTATTCGTGGTTGATGTTTTGATTAGATCCCGCGCAGCAGCTCGTTGATGCCGACCTTGGAGCGCGTCTTTTCGTCGACTTTTTTCACGATCACGGCGCAGTACAGGCTGTAGCTGCCGTCCTTGGAGGGCAGGTTGCCGGAAACCACCACCGAGCCGGCGGGGATGCGGCCGTAGGTGACTTCGCCGGTTTCGCGGTCGTAGATCTTGGTGGACTGGCCGATGTAGACGCCCATCGAGATCACGCTGTTGTCTTCGACGATAACGCCTTCCACCACTTCGGAGCGGGCGCCGATGAAGCAGTTGTCACCGATGATGGTGGGGTTGGCCTGAACCGGTTCGAGCACGCCGCCGATGCCGACGCCGCCGGAAAGATGCACGTTCTTGCCGATCTGGGCGCAGGAGCCGACGGTGGCCCAGGTGTCGACCATGGTGCCTTCATCGACATAGGCGCCGATGTTGACGTAGGACGGCATCAGCACGACGTTCTTGCCGATGAACGAGCCCCGGCGTGCGGCGGCGGGCGGCACCACGCGGAAGCCGCCGTCGCGGAAATCCTTGGAGTTGTAATCGGCGAACTTGGACGGCACCTTGTCGAAATAGTTGGTGAAGCCGCCCTTGATGAAGAAGTTGTCCTCCATGCGGAACGACAGCAGCACCGCCTTCTTCAGCCACTGGTGGGTGACCCAGTCGCCGTTGATCTTTTCCGCCACGCGCAGCTGGCCTTTGTCCAGCATGTCGATCACCTGCTCGACGCTGTCCTTGAGTTTGGAATCGACATTGCGCGGGGTGATGTCGGCGCGGCGTTCAAAGGCTTCATCGATGATGCTCTGGAGTTCGTTCATGTTTTTTTCCTAAAAGTGCTAAAAAAAGGCTAACCACGAATGCCAAAAGTAGGCGCCTCTAGGCGACACGAATGTTCACGAATGAAAAGAGCAATTGCAGGGTTTTATTCGTGAACATTCGTGTTAATTCGTGCCATTCGTGGTCAAGTTTTTAACCAGATTCTGGATTCTTTCCGCCGCTTCCACGCACTGCGCCAAGGGCGCGACCAGGGCGATGCGGACGAAATTCGTGCCGGGGTTGAGGCCGTGTGCCTCGCGCGCGAGAAAGCTGCCGGGCAAAAGCGTGACATTATAATCCCGGTACAGCGCTTTCGCGAATTCCGTATCGGATACTGGGGTTTGCGCCCACAGGTAGAACGAGGCGTCGGGCTCCTCCACCTTGAGGGCCTGTTGCAGGAGCGGGGTGACGGTGGCGAATTTCTCCCGGTAAAGGCGGCGGTTTTCCTCGACATGGGCTTCGTCGTTCCAGGCCGCAGCGCTTGCCGCCTGCACCGCCGGGTTCATGGCGCAGCCGTGGTAGGTGCGGTAGAGCAGGAATTTCTCCAGGATCGACTCGCAGCCGGCGACGAAGCCGGAGCGCATGCCGGGCACGTTGGAGCGCTTGGACAGGCTGTTGAATACCACCAGACGGCCATAATCCTCTCCTCCCAGCTGGTGGGCGACCTGCAGCGCGCCTAGCGGCGGTACATGCTCAAGGGGATACAGCTCCGAATAGCATTCGTCGGAGGCGATGATGAATCCGTATTTGTCGGACAGGTCGAACAGGTGTGACCATTCCTCGATATCCATCACCTTGCCGGTGGGGTTGCCGGGGGAGCAGGCATAGACCAGCTGGGTGCGTTTCCAGACTTCTTCCGGGACGCTGGAGAAATCCATGGAGTAGCCGTTTTCCGGCGTGGTGTTGAGGAAATACGGTGTTGCACCGGCCAGCAGCGCCGCGCCCTCGTAGATCTGGTAGAAGGGGTTGGGGCAGATGATGACCGGGTCCGGCTTGCTGGTGTCGATCACCGCCTGGGCGAAGGCGAACAGCGCCTCGCGGCTGCCGTTCACCGGCAGGATCTGGGTGTTCGGGTTGAGCGGCGGAATGCCGTAGCGGCGCTCTATCCAGGCGCCGATAGCCTGACGCAGCGCATCGCTGCCCTGGGTTGTGGGATAATTGGCCAGTCCGTCCAGGTTATCCGCCAGCGCGCGACGGATGAACTCGGGCGTGGCGTGCTTCGGCTCGCCGATGGAAAGGTTGATCGGGCTGTAGTCCGGGTTCGGCGTCACGCCGCGGAACAAATTGCGCAGCTTCTGGAACGGGTAGGGGTGGAGCAGGTCGAGGTTGGGGTTCACAATTTTCGGGACGGTAATATTTCTAGATGCACAACATTATAAACCTAGAAAAGCTTTTGACCACGAATTTACACGAATGAAACACGAATGTTCACTAATAATCAGGCTGTTAGAATTTTATGCCTGATTCGCCTTTTTACAGAGACGCGATAATTGGCTCTAACTATTCGTGTCGCCTAGAGGCGCCTACTTTTGGTTATTCGTGAACATTCGTGTCATTCGTGGTTAATCGTTTTTAGGATAAAGGCTCGCTGCGTGGCATCCAAAGAAAAACTTCTGGCTGTTTCCGGTCTGCTCTCGGGGGCGATCATCTGGGGGCTGATCTGGTATCCCTACCGGCTGCTCGAACAGATGGGCGTTTCCGGCGCGCTTTCCAGCCTTGCCACCTACTTGATCCCGCTGCTGCTGGGCTTCGCACTGTATTCCGAGCGCTTGCGGCTGCGGCATTTCCCCCCGATTCTGCTGCTGATCGGGCTGACGGCGGGCTGGACCAATCTCGCCTACGTGCTGGCGGTCATCGACGGCGAGGTGATGCGGGTGTTGCTGCTGTTCTACCTCTCGCCGCTGTGGACGGTGCTGCTGGCGCGCCTGCTCCTGCACGAGCGCCTTCATTTTCATGGCTACCTGGTGATGGTGCTTTCTTTTGCGGGCGCCGTGGTGATGCTGTGGCGGCCGAACCTGGGTCTGCCGCTGCCGCAGAATTCGGCGGAATGGATGGCGCTCTCCGCCGGGTTGACGTTCGCCGCAACCAATGTGCTGTCGCGCCGCGCCGAGGCATCCGATATCTGGCTGAAATCGCTGAGCGTATGGATCGGCGTAAGCGTGCTGTCGTTGCTGGCGCTAACCTACCAGCCCGCCACGCTGGCGGCTTTGCCGGTTTTACCATTTTCCGGATGGATGTGGCTGCTGTTGGTCAGCATCCTGATTTTTGCGGTGACCCTCACCGTGCAATACGGCCTGGCGAGGGCGCCGGCCAACCAGGCGATCGTGATCTTCCTGTTCGAACTGGTGGTGGCAGCGGTAGCGAGCTACCTCCTCGCCGGCGAAGTGATGACGGCGCAGGAATGGCTGGGCGGCGCGATGATCGTCGCCGCCAGCCTGTTTTCCGGCAAGCTGGAGGGGTCGGCTCTGGCAGCCAGCAGCGCGGCGCCATAGGCGGCTTCAACGTGGGAGGAAGGCTGCACGGGCACGCCAAGGAACCGGGAGCGCATCGCGGTCCAGGCCGGATTGCCGGCCCCGCCTCCGGCGGTCAGCACCGATTCGAGCGGGGTCGCGCCCAGCTCCTGCAACAGGCGGTAACCCTGCGCCTCGATTCGGGCTATCCCCTCCAGCAGGCCATGCAGGAACAGGGTGTCGTCTTGCGGTCTGGGCGTCAGGCGCGGCTCCAGTTCGGGATCGTTGAGGGGGAAACGCTCTCCCGGCTTGAGCAGGGGGTAATAATCCAGGCCGCTGTCCGTTTCTGGATGAATGCGGGCACTCAATTCTTCCAGCCGGGCGGCGCTGAAAAACGATCGCAGCACCGCGCCGCCGCTGTTGGAGGCACCGCCCGCCAGCCACAGGTTGCCGATACGGTGGCTGTAGATGCCGTATTGCGCCGCGTCCACCCGCTTCCCGCTCAGCAGTTTCAGCACCAGGGTCGATCCGAGCGAAGTCACTGCCTGGCCGGGGCGGCTGGCCCCGCTGGCGATAAAGGCGGCGATACTGTCGGTGGTGCCGGCACGAATGAAACAGTCGCGGGGAAGGGAGAAGCGTTCGGCGATTTCGGCGGTGACCGGGCCGATCGCGGTTCCTGGTGCCAGGACGCGCGGCAACAGTGGGGCCACCGTCAGGCGCAGCAGCCATTCCGGGTAGCGCAGGGTTTCCGGGTCGAAGCCGAGCTTGAGGCTGTTGTGGTAATCGCTGATGCCCGGCCTGCCATGCAGTAGTGAGGCCAGCCAGTCGGCCTGGTGCAGGAAAAAACGGGCGCAGGGAAATTCGGGCTGTTTCTGGAACCAGAGCAGCTTCGCCAGGCTGGAACTTGCGCTCAGCACCGGATGGCCGGGTGGGGCGATCTGTGCAAGCTGCTTTGCCTCAACCTTAGCCCGCGCATCGTTGTAAGGCAGAGGCGGGCAAAGCGGCTGGTTGTCAGCGTCGCACGATAGCGCGGTGGTTGAAGTGCCGTTGATGGCGATGGCGCTAAGTACTCGCCGGATGTCTGCCGGGATTTGGCCGATCAGGTCGAACAGGGCGGCGCGCCAGGTTTCCGCGGTTTGATCACTGAAAACCCGACGCGCCTCGGCGAGTATGGTTCCACCGCCGTCTATGGCAATGGCGCGGGCGCCGCTGGTGCCGAAGTCGATGCCTAGAAAAGTTTGCAAGGCAAGCGGTGAGCTGTGAGCGGTAAGCTGTGAGCGGTAAACTGTGAGCGGTAAACTGCACCCCTCGCACCCTTCACCACTTACTGCTCACTGCTCACCGCTTACCGTTACCTATTATCCGCGGGTATTGGAATTGGCCTCGAATGCGGTCAAATCGACGCGCGGCTGCGGTTCCCAGCCCGGCTTGCGGTGCTCGGCCACGACATTGGTGAAGATGCCGCCGCGCACGTAGAATTTCGCCGTCAGGCGCATGAAACGCGGCTGAGTCGCGGCCACCAGGTCGTTCAGGATGCGGTTGGTGACGGCTTCGTGAAATGCGCCCTCGTTGCGGAACGACCAGATGTACATCTTCAGGCTCTTCAGTTCGACACATTTCTGATCCGCGATATAGTCGAGATACAGCGTGGCGAAGTCGGGCTGACCGGTCTTCGGGCACAAACAGGTGAACTCCGGGATTTCCATGTGGATATGGTAATCGCGTTCCGGGTTCGGGTTGTCGAAGGTTTCCAGGGTCTTGCTGGGTTGGCTGGCCATTTTCGCACTCTCAAGTAAATCGGTTAAAATGCTGTCATTATACGCGGATAGGTGAGGGGTGAGAGGATAAGGGTGAGGCGAAAAACACTGGGACAGCGCGGGTTTTGACTTGGCCGCCTCACCTCTCACACCTCACTCCTCACGGAATTATGCGTCTCACCCACATCAAACTCGCCGGCTTCAAGTCTTTCGTCGATCCCACCACGATCCCCGTCCCTGGGCAGCGGGTTGGCGTTGTCGGCCCGAATGGTTGCGGCAAGTCCAACGTGATCGACGCGGTGCGCTGGGTGCTGGGCGAATCGCGGGCGCGGGAGCTGCGCGGCGAATCCATGCAGGACGTGATTTTCAGCGGCTCTGCAACGCGCAAGGCGGTGAGTCGAGCCAGCGTCGAGCTGATCTTCGACAATAGCCTGGGCAAGACCGCCGGGCAATGGTCGCAGTACGCTGAAATCGCCGTCAAAAGGATACTCAGCCGCAGCGGCGAGTCCGCCTACTACATCAACAACCTGCACGTCCGTCGCCGCGATATCACCGATATTTTCCTGGGTACCGGGCTGGGCGCGCGCGCCTACGCCATCATCGAGCAGGGAATGATCTCGCGCATCATCGAGGCGCGACCCGAGGAGTTGCGCGTTTTTCTGGAAGAGGCTGCGGGAATTTCCAAATACAAGGAACGGCGCCGCGAAACCGAGCTGCGCATGAAGGATACCCGCGAGAACCTGCTGCGCGTCGAGGATGTGCGCCAGGAACTGGGCAAGCAGATCGGCAAGCTGGAAACACAGGCCGAGGTGGCACAGCAGTATCTGGCCTTGCAGGCCCAGTTGAAGCTGTCGCACAACCTGCTGGCGCTGCTCAGAAAGCGTGAGGCGGCAGCACAGTGCGAGCGCTGGCAGCGCGAAATGGCGCGCCTGAGCAACGAGCTGGAAGCGGAAAACGCGCGCCTGCGCCAAGCCGAGAGCCAGCTGGAACAGTCGCGGGAAGCCCATTACGCGGCCAGCGATGCGCTGCATGAGGCGCAGGGCGGCATTTATGCGGCCAATGCCGAGGTTTCCAAGCTGGAGCAGACCTTGCAGCACCAGCGCGAAAGCCGCCAGCGCCTGGCCACGCAGTCCGCCGCCCTGCGCGAACAGGGCGAGCGCCTGGCAAGGCAGCGCGACGAGGCGCTGGCAGCCCTGGAACGCTGGCGCGGCGAATTTGCGGTGGCGGGTGAGCGCGTGGTGCAGAACCAGGAACAGCTGGAGCGGGAGGGCCGCAATCTGCCGCTGGCGGAAGAGAGTTTCCGCGATTGCCAGCGGCGCTACAGCGAGCTGCAACGTAGCCTCGCCCAAGCCGAGCAGGCGAAGCAGATCGAGGAAACCCATCGCACCCATGCGCAAAGGAACCGACAGCAACTGCAAGCCAGGCAGCAGCGACTGCAGCAGGAGGCCGGCAGCTTGCCGCGCTTCGATGTCGCGATGCTGTCGCAGAAAGAGGTCGAGCTTGCCGATGTGGCAGGCCAGTTCGAAACAGTTCAGGCTGAATTGGCGCGGCTGCTTGCGGTGTTGCCCGAACTGGAAAAGGGTGCGCGCGAGGCCAGGGAAGTGCTGCATGCGGAGCAGCGGCTGGCCACCGAGCTGGAAGCCCGGCTGAACGCCCTGAAACACCTGCAAAGCCGCCTCGACCATAACCAGAAATTGCAGGCGTGGCTGGCGAAGCACCAGCTGGCAAGCTTGCCGCGGCTGTGGAACAGCCTGCGCATAGAAGCGGGCTGGGAAGATGCGCTGGAAAGCGTGCTGGGCGAGCGCCTGAATAGTATTGCGCTGGAAAGCATCGATCAGGCGCAGGAGTGGATGGGGGATGCACCGCCGGCGGCGGTCACCGCATTCGAAGTTGCTCCCTCCCCCCCGGCGGGGGAGGGTTGGGGAGAGGGGGTAATTCCCTTGTCCCGCTATGTTTCTTGGGCAGATGGCAGCCCCCCCTCATTCCTGGGCGACTGGCTGGCCAATATCTATGTAACCGAAAACCCCGCCGAGGGTTTTGCTCAGCGTAAAGCGCTGCCGCGCGGGGCGATGCTGGTGTCGCGCGCGGGCCATGTTTTTACCCGCCACAGCATTCGTTTCCATGCGCCGCAAAGCGAGCTGCACGGGGTACTGGCACGCCAGCGCGAAATCGAGCAGCTGCAGGCTGATCTTGAAGTGAAACAGGCGGCGCTGGCGCAGCGGAAGACCATGATGGTCCAGGCCGAGTCCGCGCTGGCGCAGCAGCAGAAAGACATTGTCCGGCTGCGCAGCGCAACGGGTGAAGCGCAGCAGAAGCAGCATCGCCTGCAACTCGAGGTGCAGCGGCTGGTGCAGGTCAGGCAGCAGGCCGAGCAGCGTCAAAAAGGGATTGCAGCGGAACAGGAGGAAATCGCCGAACAGCTTGACTCTGAGAGCGAGCAACTTGCTGCGGCGGAAGCCAGTCTGAAGCAGGGTCGCAGCCAGATCGAGGCGCTGCGCGAGCAGCTGGATGAAACCCGCCAGGAGCGCTCAGGTGTTGAGCAAAATCTCAACCGGCAACGCGAGGCGCTACGGCAGACCGAGCGCGCCGCGCAGGAGGCGGTGTTCGTCGAGAAGAACTGCCTGAACAAGATCGGTGAACTGGAAGTTTCAAGCGCCCAACTCGCCGAACAGGCACGGGAAGCGGCCATCCAGCTTGAAAACCTGCTCGCCGAACAGCAGGGGTTCAGCGAGGAACCGTTGAGCCAGGCACTGCAGCAGGCATTGGCCCAGCAGCAGGAGAAGGAGAAGGCGTTGGCGCTGGCGCGCGATGCCTTGGCCGAGGCGGCGAACAGCCTGCGCGAGCTGGAGCAGCAGCGCATGAGCAGCGAGCAGAAGCTCCAGCCGCTGCGCGACCAGATCGGCGAGCTGCGCCTCAAGGAACAGGAGGCGCGCCTTGGCCAGGAACAGTACGAGGGCCAACTCAGGGAGGCCGGTGCCGACGAGGCGGAACTGGTGCAAGCGATGGAAAAAAATCTCAGGCCCAATGCCTTGCAGGGCGAGATCGTCAGGCTCACGGCGGAAATCGAAGCGCTCGGCGCGGTCAACCTGGCCGCGCTGGAAGAGTTGCAAGGCAGCCGGGAGCGCAAGGGCTATCTCGAATCCCAGGCCAACGACCTGAACGAGGCCATAGCCACGCTGGAGCAGGCGATCCGCCGCATCGACCGGGAAACGCGGGAGCGCCTGCAAAGCACATATGATCAGGTCAACCGCAATTTCGGCGAGCTTTTCCCGTCGCTGTTCGGCGGCGGGCAGGCTCGCCTGGTACTGACCGGCGAGGAAATTCTCGATGCCGGCATCCAGATCATCGCCCAGCCGCCGGGCAAGAAGAACAGCTCGATCCACCTGCTGTCGGGCGGGGAGAAGGCCCTGACCGCGCTGGCGCTGACCTTTTCCCTGTTCCAGCTCAATCCGGCACCTTTCTGCCTGCTCGACGAGGTGGACGCGCCGCTCGACGATTCCAACACCGAGCGCTTCTGCGAGCTGGTGAAAAAAATGTCGCTGCAAACCCAGTTCGTTTACATCAGCCATAATAAGATCACCATGGAAATGGCGGAGCAGCTGGTCGGCGTCACCATGCAGGAGATGGGCGTGTCGCGCGTGGTGGCGGTGGACATCGAAGAGGCGATGCGGATGAAGGATGAAGTGCCGGCGTGAGTTATAATTCTGAAAAACGCTTTTATCCACAGATGAACACGGATTAACACAGATAAAACAATGTATTGCGGAAGATTTTCTATTCACCCAGAGGGTGCTCAGGGTAAGATATGATAACTCTATGATAATCTGTGTTAATCCGTGGCTAAACTGCTTTTTATAGGTTTATAGAATAACGGAAATTTTATGAGCGAATTGCAAATCAGTTTACTGGCGATCGGTCTCCTGATCGTTGCCGGCGTGTACGGGTTTAACCGTTTCCAGGAAAGGAAGTATCGGCGCATCGCCGAGAAGGCTTTTCCCGCCAGGCAGGAGGATGTGCTGCTTGATAGCGGCGCTGACACCCTTCCGGATGCGCACGAAATTGCCGGTTTTCGCAAGGAGTCTCGGATCGAGCCGGTCGTGTCGGCCCTGCCGGATGAGATGCCAGTGGAGCCGGCAGAGGAACTGGA
>JAIOJM010000252.1 GCA_019911785.1 Sulfuricella sp.
CGACGGCATCGCAGCCATCGTGACCTTCCTGTCCACGCTCGCCTTTGCGCCGAACATCCAGCACGGCATACTCACCGGCATCATCCTTTCGCTGGCATTGCTGCTCTATCGAATGATGCAGCCACGCGTCGCTGATCTGGGACTGTTCGAGGACGGCACGCTGCGGGATGCGCGCCGGCACAACTTGCCCCCTTTGCATCCCAAACTTGGCGCGATCCGCTTCGATGGGGCGCTCCGGTTTGTCAATGTGTCGTATTTCGAGGACGCCATTCTGACGTTCGAGAGGGAAAACCCCTCAGTCCGCTACATCCTGGTGAAATGCAACGGGGTTAATTATCTGGATGCATCGGGAGTCGAGATGCTTTCCAGCCTGATCAGCCGCCTGAAAAATAACGGCATTACCCTGGGTTTCAGCGGGCCCAAAAAACAGGTTCGAGAAGTCATGGACAGCACCGGCTTGAGCCAAAAGATCGGCGGAGACAATATTTTCTCGAACGATCAGGACGCCTTTGACCAATTATTCTTGCGCGGAGTGATCGACATTAGAATAGGCCGTTCACTTTGACGGATGTTTTCAATTCAATAGATAAGGAGTGATTCATGAAAGGTTTGTCTGCCTGCATATTGGGCATGTTATTCCTGGCCGGATGTGCGGGCCAGGACGTGAAGGAACAGCCCAAGGCGGCGGTTGAGGACAGAACGGCGACTCAGGCCGGCGCGGATGCCAAGTCTGCCGGCCAGCAGTCGGTGGCGGCCAACCCCCTGAAGGACCCCAACAACATCCTGTCCAAGCGCAGCGTGTATTACGACTTCGACAAGGTCGACGTGAAAGCTGAATACAAGCCGATGGTCGAGGCCCACTCCAAGTACCTGACCGGCAACAAGGGCGCCAAGGTGGCCGTGCAGGGCAACTGCGACGAACGCGGCAGCCGCGAGTACAACCTTGGCCTGGGCAACCGTCGCGCCGACAGCGTAAGGAAAATGATGAACGTGTTCGGCGCGTCCGACAGCCAGATCGAGGTCGTCAGCTTTGGCGAGGAAAAGCCCCGTGCTGCCTGTCATGACGAATCCTGCTGGAAGGAGGACCGTCGCTCCGACATCGTCTATCACGGCGAATAGCCAAGCATTTCACAGTACGTTTCAGCCAGGCCGGGTGGAGAAATCCTCCGGTCTTTTTTGTTTCCATGACGGCTTGATGTGTTGTATCGGGCGGGTATCAGCTCCCCCGAATCAGCGTCAGCAACTCCTCCGTCGAGGGCAGGCTGGCCGCATCGCCTTCGCCCAGGATGCTTTCGGCCAGGGCGCGCTTGTCGTTGTGCATGCCGACGATCTGTTCTTCCACCGTACCCTTGCTCACCAACCGGTACACGGTGACCGGGCGTAGCTGGCCCATGCGGTGGGCGCGTCCCATGGCCTGGTCCTCGGCGGCGGGGTTCCACCACGGGTCGGTGATAAGCACATAATCGGCGGCGGTCAGGTTGAGGCCGAAGCCGCCCGCTTTCAGACTGATGAGGAACAGGTCGCCTTCTCCCGACTGGAAAGCAGCTACACGCCGCGTGCGCTCGGCGGCGGGCGTGGAGCCGTCGAGATACTGATAGGCGATGCCCGCCGTATCGAGCGGCTGGCGCAGGATGCTGAGAAAATCGACAAACTGGCTGAAGACCAGCACCTTGTGGCCGTTGGCCACCAGTTCGACCGCCAGTTCGGAGAAGGCCTGCACCTTGGCGCCGTGCGTAGGGAATTCCGTCGTGGCGAGCCTCGGGTCGCAAGCCGCGCGGCGCAGGCGGGTGAGCTGGGCGAGGATATTCATGCGTGCCTGGCCGGAGGCGCCGGATTGCAGCGCCATCGCGGCCTCGGTCATGGCTTGGCGGCGCAGCGCCTCATAGTGCGCGGCTTCGGCTGGTTCGGGCGCGACTTCGATCAACTGTTCGGTTCTGGGCGGTAGTTCTTGTAATACCTGGGTTTTGGTGCGGCGTAGCAGGAAGGGGGCGATGAGTCGCCGCAACATGTGTTGTGCGGCCCGGTCCCGGTCGCGTTCGATGCGGTTGGCGAAGCGCTCGTTGAATTTCGGTAGCGTACCGAGCAGGCCGGGATTGACGAAGCGCATGATGGACCAGAGTTCCGCCAGGCGGTTTTCCACCGGGGTACCGGAGAGGGCGAGGCGGAAATCCGCCTGTAACTCGAATGCCGCCTGGCTGCGTTTAGCGGTGGCGTTCTTGATGGCCTGGGCCTCGTCGGCGATGACGGTGTGCCAAGGCTTCTCAGAAAATTTCTCCCCTCCCTGCTGCAACAGGGTGTAGGAAATCACCACCACATCGAAGGCAGCGGCCGCGCTCACCATGGCATCGCGGTCTCCTTCGCCGTAGAGGTGCAGCGTGAGGCTGGGTGCGAAACGCAGCGCCTCGGCCATCCAGTTGCCGCAAACGGAAGTCGGCGCAATCACCAGGGCCGGGCCGTCTGCTGCGCGGGCGAGCAACACGGCCAGCGCTTGCAGGGTTTTTCCCAGCCCCATGTCGTCGGCCAGGCAGGCACCGAATCCGGCTTGCGCCAGGCGCATGGCCCAGCGGTAGCCGTCTTCCTGGTACGGGCGCAGTTCGGCTTGCAGCGCATGGGGCAGGGGCGCGCTCTGCTCCTGTGCATGGCGCAGTTTCTCGATGGTCTTGCGGAAGTCGGCATCGGAATCGACCTGGGCGCCTTCCAGCGCTTCATCCACCCAGGCAGCGGCGAGATGGGGCAGGCGCGGGCCGTGTTTATCCGTTTCCATTACCGCCGCCAGATCGGCCAGCCGTTCCTTCAATGATCGCGTGAGCGCAACGTAAGCGCCGTTCCCCATCGGGATGAAGCGGCTCTGGCTGCGCGCGGCATCCAGCAGGGCGGCGAAATCCAGAATCATGCCCTCGTCCAGTTGCGCCTGCCCGCTGACGCGGAACCAGTCGCGCTCGCTTTTGACGCTGACCGCCAGTTGCCCGGTGTCCACCGTCATCACGCGCACCGGCTTGCCCTT
>JAIOJM010000022.1 GCA_019911785.1 Sulfuricella sp.
CAAGCCGGATTCCCGCGCCGAGCGCAGCACGGCAAGGCCGTCGATCTGCGGCAATCCGAGATCAAGCACGATTGCGGCGTAAGCCTCGCTCGCCAGGGCGTGCAAAGCCTGCCGGCCGTCGCGCAGCCAGTCAACGGTGAAGCCCAGATGGCAGAGACTTTTCTGGATGCCGTCGCCGAGCAGGGGGTCGTCCTCGACCAGCAGGACTCTCATCGGGGTGCCTTCATAGTTCTCCATTAAGCATCGGTTAAGACTCGGGGTTCACACTCTGTTTCGAGTCTCAGGCTCTTGGCCCGGGAAATGTTGAGTAGATATAAGGAGATTGTATTATGACTGCAAAGAAAATAGGTATCGCCATTCTGTTTATTGTAGGCGCCGGCGTCGCTTGTGCGGAAACGCCATCCAGCCTGATTGCCGGCTACACGGCAGAGGCCGCGCGCGCCACGCCGGGTTTTGCCCCCTCGGCGGAGCGCGGCCAGGGACTTTTTACGCGCAAATGGGGCGTGTCGCAAACCATGCCGAGTTGCGCTACCTGCCATAGCGATCAACCCACGGCGGAAGGAAAGCATGTGGTCACCAGCAAGCGCATCGCCCCGCTTTCTCCCGCCGTAAATCCGGAACGCTTTGCCAGTTCGGCCAAGGTCGAGAAATGGTTCAGGCGCAATTGTCAGGAGGTGGTCGGGCGCGAGTGCAGCGCCGCGGAAAAAGCCGATTTCATTCAATTTGTCAGTAAGGGAGGTCGGGTATGAAATCGCTCATTGCCATTCTTCTGATTGCGCTCACATCTTCGGCGCTGGCCGATAGCCACAAGCTTGCCGTGCCCGCCAACCCGCAATGGCAGACCGAGTGCGGCAGCTGCCACATGGCCTATCCGCCGCAGTTGCTGACGGCGGAAAACTGGCGGCAGATGATGAAAGGGCTGGATCGCCACTTCGGCGCCAACGCCACGCTGGATGCGAAGGAAAATGCCGAAATACTCGCCTTCCTCGAGCGCTACGCGGCACGGGACCGGAAATACAGCGCGAACACGCTGCGCATCAGCGACACGGCGTGGTTTCAGCGCAAGCACCGCGAGGTGTCGAATTCAGACTGGTCGCATGCCAAGGTCAAGAGCCGTGCCAACTGCACCTCCTGCCATGTTACCGCCGAGCGCGGCGACTGGTCGGAACGCAGCATTCGCATGCCCGACGGGCGGCGCTGGGAATAAGGAAAAGCAATCATGAAAAAGATTTTGGTATGGGACCTGCCGACGCGCGTCGGCCACTGGCTGCTGGTGGCGAGTTTCGCCGTGGCCTGGCTGAGCGGGGATAGCGAGGAATGGCGATTGGTTCACGTCGCAGCCGGCTATACCATGGCGGCCGTGCTGGCTTTCCGGATATTCTGGGGAATCGCCGGCACACGTTACGCACGCTTCACCTCGTTTCTGTTTTCGCCGCGCCAGGCGCGGGATTATCTCGCCGGGTTGTTGCGCGGAGAGGGCGGCCACTGGGTCGGCCACAACCCGGCAGGCAGCTATGCGATCTACCTGCTGATCCTGCTTGGGTTCGCCACGGCGGGCAGCGGCTGGGCGACCTATGCCGAGCTTGGCGGCGAATGGCTGGAGGAATTCCACGAATTCCTGGCCAGCACCCTGCTTGCCGTGGTCGGCCTGCACGTGGCCGGTGTTGTGGTGAGCGGATTGCTGCATCGCGAGAATCTGGTGCGCAGCATGATCAACGGCTACAAGACCGGGTCCAGCGAAGAGGCGATTTCTTCAAGCCGGATGCTGTGGGCGGTGTTGCTGGTCGGGCTCGCCGGATGGGCGGCAGTGGCGGCTTTCCAGCCCTGAGTTGAAAGCTCAGGCAGTCTTTAGCATTCAAGCCCGTGCAGGGCGCAGAGGTAGCGCTTGAGGAACGCCAGTGCCAGCCACAGCCAGAACAGCAGGAAAAAGGCCAGGAAAGGAAGGTGCCGGTCGATGACGAAGCGCGGCGTGACCAGACGCATCAGCTTGAGGACCGGAGCGGTAACAACCTGGAACAGGCGGTAGACGAAGTTGTTGTCGCGCTTGCTGCCGGCCAGCACCGCCAGCAGGCCTTGGCCGAGCAGGGCGAGACCGGCGACTTCCACCAGCGTGCGCAGGATGCTGATCAGTAGTATTTCGAATTGAATCATAGCGCCGAATTCTAGCCGATATCGACCTTGTCGCATACTCCTATTGCGGTGTTTCGGGCTTACAGGGAGAATGCATTTCCCCCATCGTAAGGATATCCCATGAATTTCGAGCAATGGCGCCATTATCTGCGCGGTCTGGCGTTTGAGGCATTCAAGAAGCCGGGGCGCGCTATCGAGGAATACCGTCTGGCGCTCAGGCACAACCCGGACTTTGCTCAGGCCGCTCTGTGTCTGGGTTATCTGCACGCCGCGCGCAACGAGTACGACGAGGCGGAGGATTATTTCCTGCTCGGCCTGCGGCTCAAGCCCAATGCCGATGTCTATTTCAACCTCGGCTTCATCCGCGACAAGGCGGGACGCAATGAACAGGCGGTCGAGGCCTTTCGCGAGGCGATCCGGCTAAAACCCACGCTCGATCGCGCCTGGTACGGCATGGGGCTTGCTCTTGGCGCGCTCGGCCGGCATCAGGAAGCAGCCCAGGCGCTGGAAGAGGCCGGACGATTGCAGCCGATGAACGGGCACGCCTGGTATGCGCTCGGCATGGCCTATCATCATGCCCACCAACCGGAAAAGGTGAAGGAAGTGGCGCTGCACATGGTGCGTTTCGATCCGGCCATGACCCGCCAGTTGATCAAGGAAGCCGAGCGCGGCGATCTGGCGCATCTGGTGAAGGATTTGCATCTGTGACCGTTCTATAAGAACGCTAACGCAAAGGATAGCATGGTGTAGGAGCGACCTCCAGGTCGCGAACCACCGAGTTCGCGACCTGGAGGTCGCTCCTACTCATCGTTGTTTCATGTTGCCTGATAAGGTTTGCTTTCTCTTTGCAGCGAGTGAGTTTGGATCGACGAATGTGAATCTGGAATAATTCAGTTCGACAGCAAAAAAACAAGGCCCGCTTGAGCGGGCCTTGTTTATTTCAGTTCCGGGCCGGAGCCCGGTTGATGCCTGGATCAGGCGGCTGCGGTGTTGATATCCCCTTCCAGATTGGGGTAGCGCACGTGGTCCACCAGGTCTTGAACTTCCTTGCTTGGAGCAGGGCTGATCAGGCTGCCGACGACCACGCCGATGAGGCCGGCGGAAATGCCGAAGATGCCGGCGGAGATCGGTTCGATGTCCCACCATTTCGGTGCGTTCACGCCGAAGAACGGGTAGGTTATGTACATGTAGTACATGGTGATGCCCAGCCCCGCCAGCATGCCGATGATTGCACCGAGCTTGTTGGCGCGCTTCCAGAAAATACCCAGCACCAGTGACGGGAAGAAGCCCGCCGCCGCCAGCGAGAATGCCGCGCCTACCAGGAACAGGATGTTGCCCGGCTTGAGAGACGTCACATAGGCTGCGATGAGCGCCACTACCAGCAACAGCCCCTTGGACACCGCCA
Organism: Sulfuricella sp.; assembly: GCA_019911785.1. Next base: position 3,536 of record JAIOJM010000022.1, read on the forward strand.
GGCGGCGGGTGGTGGGGGCATGCGGGTCGATCATCTTGTAGTAGACATCGTGCGACAGCGCGTTGGCGATGGTGAGCAGCAGGCCGTCAGCGGTGGAAAGCGCCGCCGCCAGACCGCCCGCCGCCACCAGACCCGTGACCACGTAGGGCAGGCCGGCGATTTCCGGCGTCGCCAGCACGATCAGGTCGCCGCCGATGGTGATTTCGGCCAGTTGCACGAGGCCGTCCTTGTTGATGTCGGTGATGCTCATCAAGGTTGGATCCACCGCTGCCCACGCAGCCACCCATTTGGGCAGGTCGGAGAAGTTCGAGCCGACCAGCAGGTAGTAGACGTCGAACTTCGCCAGCACCGCCAGGGCGGGAGCGGTGAAGTACAGCAGGAAGATGAAGAACAGCGACCAGAACACCGACTGGCGCGCCTCCTTCACCGAAGGCGTGGTGTAGTAGCGCATCAGGATGTGCGGCAGCGCGGCGGTACCCACCATCAGGCACAGCACCAGGGCGAGGAAGTTCTTGCGCTTCTTGTTCGACTCCTTGTCGTCCGCGGCCTTGGCCTTGGTGATTTCTTCAGGCGTCGCCGCAGGGTTGGTGCTGAGCAGCTTCTTCTCGGCGCCCTTGTTTGCGAAGGGTTCGGCGTGGGCCATGACCGGTGCGGTCTTGGCCTTGGCGCCGTCAGCCGCCTTCTTCCATGCTGCCTTGGCTGCAGCGGGGTCGGCAGGGAAGCCCGTGACCGCTTTTTCGGCCGCCTCGATGGCTTTCGCATCGGGAGTGGGTGCCGCCTTGAGATCGGCCAGCTTGGCTTCGACCTTGGCCTTTTCTTCAGCCAGGTAGGCGGCGCCGCCGGTTTCCAGCGCTTTCAGCTTGGCTTCCGCATCTTCCTGTTTTTTCTTGAAGATCGCGCGGACTTCCGCCTCGGCCTTGCCCAGGACGGTGCTGGGGTCATTCAGCTCCTTTTCCTTGACGGTGACCTTTTGCAGCACCTGTCCATAAGCGATCTGCGGGATCGGGTTGCCGGTATGCACCACCGACAGCCATACCACCGGGATCATGTAGGCGAAGATCAGGATGATGTACTGGGCCACCTGGGTCCAGGTCACCGCGCGCATGCCGCCGAGGAAGGAGCACACCATGATGCCGGCCAGACCGACGAACACGCCGACCTGGAACTCGAGGCCGGTGAAGCGGCTGGTGATCAGGCCGACGCCGTAGATCTGCGCGATCACGTAGGTAAAGGAACAGATGATCGCGGCAAACACGCCGATGGTGCGCGGGATGTTGCCGCCGTAACGGGCGCCGAGAAAATCGGGAATGGTGAATTGGCCGAACTTGCGCAAATAGGGCGCGAGGAACAGCGCCACCAGGCAGTAGCCGCCGGTCCAGCCCATCACGAAGGCGAGGCCATCGTAGCCGGAGAGGTACAGCGTGCCCGCCATACCGATGAAGGAGGCGGCGGACATCCAGTCGGCACCGGTTGCCATGCCGTTGAAGAAGGCGGGTACGCGCCGGCCGGCGACATAGTATTCGGACACGTCGGCCGTCCGGGACATGATGCCGATGCCGGCGTAGAGGCCGATGGTGGCGAGCAGGAAGATGTAGCCGAGAATTTTATTCGGCACCCCCATCTGTTCGAGGATGGCCACAAGGATCACGAAGGCGATGAAGCCGCCGGTATAGAACCCGTAGAATTTCTTCAGCTGGGAAAAAAATGCGGATTGGGATTGCGCTTGGGCCATGATTACTCCTCCCCTTCGTGGACGCCGTATTCCTGGTCCAGGTTGTTCATGTAGTGGGCGTAGAACCAGATGATCGCGACATAGATGATCAGGGAGCCTTGAGCGCCAAAATAAAAGCCCAACGGGAATCCAATAAAGGTGATTTCGTTGAGCTCGCGGGCGTAAAAGCTGAAGACGAAGGTGACGATGAACCAGATCGCCAGCAGCAGCGCTGTGATCTTGAGGTTCCTGTGCCAATACTCCTTGTGTTTCTCGGTTAACTGCATCTTGCCCCTCCTGAATCGACAGATTTTTTTGAAGCCAGGGGTGGTGCAACCGTCCCTGGCCAACCGACTTCTTATTTCATGATCCCGTGATGGCGTTGCTCCCATCTGTTCGAGACATGGGCAGAAGTATAGAAGCAAAAAAAACCGCTTGTAAAGCTTTTCCGGTCAACTGATATATCTTGTGTCTTATAGCTTAGATATGAAACTGGACGATGGTCAGTTTGTCCGGCTTATCCAGCGCTGCGCTTTTTCCAATTCAATTAATCCCTTAAGGTTTTCGATGCCGTTTTGCCGTACGGTTTTCATGCTCACCAGGAACAACTGCGCGGTTGCCAGCGAGTCTGCCAGCGCGCTGTGGCGCGCAAAGTTCTGGATGTGGAAATGCTCGATCCAGTCGTCAAGGGCGCGGTATTTCCGCGCCAGTTCGGGGTAGAGGGCAGGCGCCACATAGGCGAGGTCGAGCCAGGTGTGGCGGAAGTTCAGTCCCAAGTATTTTTTCAGGGCTCGACGGGTCATGGTTTCGTCAAAGCTGACATGAAAGGCGATCAGCGGGTCGCGGCCGAGGTATTCGAGAAATCGCAGCAGCGCCTCTACCGGGGCGATGCCCCCGACCTGGGCGGTACCGCCGATACCGTGGATCAGGATGTTGTCCTTGCCACTGGAAGTTTCCTGCTGGAGCACGACTTCAAAGCTGTCGTCAAGGTCGATGCGTCCCTCCTTTACGGCGACAGCGCCGATGGCGATGAGATGATCCCTGGTGAGGCTGAGGCCGGTGGTTTCCACGTCCATGACCACGAAGCGGTTCTGGTCGAGGCGAACAGGCTTGCTGGCCGGGCTCAGCGCCTGCCAGGCCGCCAGCCGCCGGGCGGCCGCCGGGGCGAGCGGGGGCGTGCCGGGAAACCAGCGCGACCACAAGCTCATAAGTGGTAATCCAGCGCCAGCCTGGTCTGCAGCTTGCGCGCCTGGCGGAAAGCTTCCTTGAGAATGCGGCGGTCGAGGTCGTTGAGGGTGTCCGGATCGATGAGATTATCCAGCGTGCTGCCGCTCTCGATTTCCTCATGCTGGCGCCGCAGGCGCAGCAACTGGATGAAGTGCAGCGCATCCGCCCACGCCCCTGTTTCCGCAGGCGAGAAGCCGAGTTTGGCAGCGCTCATGCGCAGCCGCTGCACCGTGTTGGTGTGGGGAACGCTCGCGGCCAGGCTGAAGATCCGTGCGGCATCGACGAAGGGCGTGAAGCCGTTGAGTTTGAGGTCGAGCTTGTTTTCTTCGCCCACCACGAAATCGCGCATCAACCCCAGAGGCGGCCGGTTGTTCAGGGCATTGGCAGCCATCTGGTGCAGAAAGCGCGGATTGGCAGCGGCCTTGCCCATCAGCCAATGCCTGAGCTCTCCTGCGAGTTCCTGCCGGCCGAACAGCGGCCGGAAATCGAAGAAGATCGAGGCGTTGAGCAGGGCTACGGGATTGCCTTGGTCGATCCAGCCTGCGAAGGTATCCTTCCATTCGTTCAGGGAAAGGCACCACTGCGGGTTGCTCGCCATGATATTGCCCTTGCACAGCGGAAAGCCGCAGGCATCGAGCGCCTCGTTGATGCGCCGGGCGATCGGCAGGAGCTGAGCGCGCACCTGCTCGGCGGAAGTCCCTTCCGGCTCCTGGAAAATGATGCCGTTATCCTGGTCGGTGTTGAGCGTCTGCTCGTATCGCCCCTCCGAGCCGAGCGCGATCCAGCAGAATCCCGCGCATAGCGGACTCTCCATGATGCCCGCCGCCGAGCACTCCATCTCGATAATTCGCACCGTCAACAAATCGTTCAGGGTGGAGATGAACTGCGTCAGCTGCTCCGCTGCCACCCCCTGTGCCATCATGTTGTGGGCAAGCTGGCGGATGTCGCCGGCGGCATGCTGCAACGCGACGATATCGTTTGCCCCGCGGATGGCTGCGCTGATCTGGCGCAGACCCACCCGCTGCAGCGTAAACAAATCCTTCTCCGAAATGATGCCGACCAGCTTCCCGTCCTGCGTCACCAGCACATGGCGGAAACCCTGCTTCGCCATTTCCAGCGCAGCCTCGTAGGCGAGAGCTTGGGGCGGAAGAGTGGTGAGATGGGTGCTCATGATGCCGATGATCGGCTGATCCAGATCGATCTGCGCCAGCGCCACCCGGTTCAGCACGTCGTGCAGGGTAAAGATGCCGACCGGCTTGCCGTCTTCCACCGCCACCATCGAACCGATGCCCAGGGCATGCATCGTCTCCAGCACCGACCGCACCGGTGTTACGGGCGCGCACGTCACCGGATCGCGGCGGATGATCGCCGACAGGGGGCTGGACAGCGACTGCTGCTCCGAACTCGACCGCGCATACTGCGCCTGGATGATCTGCTTCGACTGCTCCAGCAGGGAAGCGATGCGGCGCGTGCAAAAATCCTGAAAGGGCGGAGACAAGCGGATCAGCTCATGGAAATCCGCCGCGGCGAGCTCGTAGCAGAACACATCCTGCTTGGCGCGATAAGTGCCGGTGACAGCGCGTTTGGACAGCAGTGCGCCCAGGGGGAAGCACTCGCCCTCGTGCAGTTCCAGCCAGGCGGCATCTTCCTGGGCGCGGACCACATCCTGCTCGCCCTGCACCACGCCCTGCTTGATCACCAGGAAGCGGGACGCCACCCCCTGCTCGGGCGAGGTGATTACCTCGCCCTTGGCGTAATAGCCCAGGGAAAGCCGCTGCGCCAGCCACACCAGATGGTCGCGCTCCATCCGGTCGAACGGTGCGAAGCGGCGAAGGTGATCCATGGTTGCATGGATCAGGGAGTTGGGCGGTGCACTGGCCATATCGGAATCCTTATTGAAGTTTAAAACCGAGGTTTAACGGTTTCCCCCGGGTTTATTCCTCCACCAGAAGGTCCAGCTTTCTTGCCAGCCATTTGGTGGTGGTGGCCTGGATCAGAATAGTCATCAAAATGGCGATAAAGGTGACTGAGGCGATGAGCTGCGCGCCCGGTGCTTTCATGCCCAGCAGCAGGCCGGCAAGCGCGCCCGGTATCACGCCGGTTTCACGTGTCCAGCACATGAACAGCATTTCCTTGAAGCTCCACTTGGCGCGCCGGTCTGGCAGGGCGCACAGGAACACCGTTACCGGCCGCGCCACCAGCATGAAAATTGTCACTACTGCGACGCCACCGAGCAGGTACTTGTTCATCAGGCCGAAATCCACCTGTGTGCCGAGCAGAATGAAAATGAACATGCGCATGATCAGTGAAGTGGTCATGATGAAATCTTCGAGGATGGCCTCGTCGTGGTAGATACGCTTGAAGCCGAGGGACTCCTGGTTGCCGAGCATGATGCCGAACACGAACACCGCCATGAAGCCGCTGGAATGCAGCCCGTCCGCGCTCATGTAGGCGCCGATCACGGCCATCAGTGTGACTACCGGCGCGTATTCGGCCAGGAAGCCGAATTTCTCATGCGAAATCATGAAGGCGGCCAGATAGCCGAGGACACCGCCGATCACGATGCCGAGCACCGCTTGCTTGACCAGATCGGCAAGCGCGTCGCCGGGCGAAAATTCGCCTGCGCCCATCGCCACGCCGAGCACGGTGAAAGTGACGATTGCACCCATCGCGTCGTTGAATGCGGATTCAGTCATTACCGTCTGCGCGACGCGGTCCTTGATCCTGATTTGCTTGAATACCGGCACCAGCGTGGCCGGGTCGGTGGAAGCGAGCGTGGCGCCCAGCAGCAGGGCCACGATGACCGGGACGCCGAGGATGTAATAGGCGGCCGCGCCGGTGATGGCGGCGGTGATCAGCACGCCGATGGTGGAGATGACGGCAACGGTAATCCATACTTCTTTCAGCACCTTGAGACGAATCGAGGCGCCGCCGTCGAACAGGATGTAGCTGGAGCCGAAAATCAGGATCAACTGGTTGATTGCCGAATCCGTCTTGATGTCCACCAGCCCGAAAA
>JAIOJM010000253.1 GCA_019911785.1 Sulfuricella sp.
AGGTGGTCGCAGCCTGAGCACATCAGGCACATCCGGGAAGGGACGCGCACAACAGCACTCGGTACAGCCGCAACCAGACTATGCGAATCGGTCAAAGAATATATAGCCTTAACGAACACCGCAGGGAACAAACTCGAAAAATGATACGACGGCGGAATGAGTTAAAACAACTCGTCCTGATCGGCCAGTGCCTGATCGATCTGCGCCTGCATGGTATTCATTCTACGCTTGTACTCGCCAATGTCAAAACTGCCGGCCAGACGGGTGCCGAGGAATTCGTGGGCGATATTCAGCGCCGCCATGATGGCAATGCGCTCGACGCCGACGACCTTGCCGGCATCGCGGATCTCGCGCATTTTCTTGTCGAGGTAGGTGACCGAATCGAGCAGCGCCTGTTGCTCGTCTTCCGGGCAGGCGACGCGGAATTCGCGCCCCATGATGGTGACATCCAGACCCTTGGCTTCCGCGCTCATGCCTCGTCCTCCGGGATCTGATCGAGCAGCGCCTCAAGCCGGTCTCGCGCGCCATTGATCTTTTCGGCCAGATGCTTGCCTTCGTTTTGCGCATTGGCCAACTGCTGCCGCAGGTGAATGTTTTCTGTGCGCAGGCGCGCACATAACTGCACCAGTTGCGCGATTTTATCTTCCAGGGCCTTCAGTTCTGCTTCCATAGCCGACACTATAATTGGAAAAATCCCGCCCAGTCAACTGCTAACAGTGCGTTTTAAAAGTGTTTTAACAGATTCAAAACTATTGTCAGGCAAAAAACCGCTCCAGTTTGCGCCAGTCCAGATGCTGCTCCACCGCATCCGCCATGCGTTCTATCCCCGCTTCGCGCAGGGCCTCGTAATCCAGTGTCGCGGGCGCCTCCAGTCCGGCCCAGCGCAGCAGTGCGTCGCATGCCTCCTTGCGGTCGAACAGGCCATGCACATAGGTGCCGAGGATCCGGCCGTCTGCCGAGATTGCGCCGTCATCCCCGTTTTCCAGCCGGGCCGCGGGCCGGGACAGGGCGGGGCCCACGCTCACGCCGGCGTGAATTTCATAGCCGCTCACCTGTGCACCAGCAAGCATCAGCTTGCCGCTGACGCGGTGCAATTGCTTTTCCTGCTTCAGCTCGGTCTCCATCTCCAGCAGGCCCAGGCCGGCGCTTTCGCCCGCCCCCGCCTCCAGCCCCAGGGGATCGCGAATGCGCTGGCCCAGCATCTGAAACCCTCCGCAGATACCCATGAGACGTCCGCCGTAGCGCAAATGCCTGTGCACGGCCTCCTCCCAGCCATTCTCCCGCAGCCAGTCGAGGTCGCCGCGCACATTCTTGCTCCCCGGCAGGATGATGAGATCGGCGGAAGGCATGGACTCGCCTGCTGCGACAAAGCGCAGGTCGACTTCGGGATGCAGGCGCAGCGGGTCGAAATCGGTATGGTTGCTGATGCGCGGCAGCAGGGGCACGACCACCCGCAGAGGCTGCGCCGCCTGCGCCTCGAACGACAGCTTGCCGAGCCCGTCCTCGGCTTCCAGGTGCAGGCCGTGCAGGTAGGGCAGCACGCCCAGCACCGGCTTGCCGGTGCGCCGCTCCAGCCAGTCCAGGCCGGGCTGCAGCAGGCCGATGTCGCCGCGGAAGCGGTTGATGACGAAACCTTGCACGCGCGCCCGCTCGGATGCGGACAGCAGCTCCAGCGTTCCCACCAGATGGGCGAACACCCCGCCGCGGTCGATGTCGGCAATAATCACCACCGGACAGTCCGCCGCTTCGGCGAAGCCCATGTTGGCAATATCGTTGTCGCGCAGGTTGATCTCGGCCGGGCTTCCCGCCCCCTCCACCACCACGGCTTCGTATTCGCCGGCAAGGCGGGCGTGGGATTCCAGAACTGCCGCCAGCAGCTGCGGCTTGAATTCATGGTAGCGGCTTGCATCCATGTTGCCGATGGCCCGGCCATGAACGATCACCTGGGCGCCGACATCGGTATTGGGCTTGAGCAGCACCGGGTTCATGTCGGTATGCGGTTCCAGACCGCAGGCCTGCGCCTGCACCGCCTGGGCGCGGCCGATCTCGCCGCCGTCCGCCGTCACCGCGCTGTTCAGCGCCATATTCTGCGGCTTGAACGGGGCGACTCGCCTGCCGCGACGGTAGAGCACGCGGCAGATGCCGGTCACCAGCGCACTCTTGCCGGCATCGGAGGTGCAGCCCTGGATCATCAGGGTTTTGGCAGTCATGACAGCCCTCGCAATGCCTGCTCCAGCCGAACCCACTCCGCCTCGCCACCGGGCAAGCCAAAGCGCAGGCCGAGCGGCGAATCGAAGCAGCGCACCAGGATTCCCTTTTGTGCAAACCCATCCCGGATAGCAGGCGCACGCTCGCATTTCACCCACTGGAACAGCGCCGTACCGCCGGCAGGGGACAAGCCATGGCGGCCCAGCAATTCATCCAGCCGGAGCGATTCGCCCGCCAGGCGCTGCCGTTCGTCAACTTGCCAGGCTTCGTCCGCCAGGGCCAGGCGCGCGACATGACGCGCCGGATAAGAGACGGGCCAAGGGCCCAACGTTTCATTCAGCCGGACGAGCAATTCCGGCCAGGCCAACACGAAGCCCACCCGCGCACCCGCCAGACCGAAGAATTTACCCAGGGAACGCAGCACCACCAGCCCTTCGGCGCTTGCCTGAGAAGCGAAGCTTTCCTCCGGCGTGGCATCCATGAAGGCCTCGTCCACCACCAGCCAGCCGCCGCGCGCCGCCAGCCGGCGGTGCCATGCCAGCAGGGCTTCAGTTGAAATGCGCTCCCCGGTCGGGTTGTTGGGATTGACCAGCACCAGCACGTCGAGCCGGTCGAGCCTGGATTCGATTTCGGCACAGGCAAGCGGCTCCACGTGGTGGCCGCCGCGTGCCCAAGCCAGGGCGTGCTCGGCGTAAGTGGGCGCCAGCAAACCCACCCGGCACGGCGGGCGAAGGCTCGGCAACGCCTGGATCGCCGCCTGGGAACCCGCCACCTCCAGCGCTGAACGACATCCGTAGTAGCGGCAGGCAGCTTCCATCAGACCGTCATCGGGTTCCGGCAGCCGCCGCCAGCATTCCGGCGGGGTCGCAGGCACCGGCCAGCCCAACGGGTTGATGCCGGTGGAAAGGTCCAGCCAGCCATCCGGCGGCATGCCGAAACGCCGAGCCGCCTGCCGGATTTGTCCGCCGTGCTCAAGCAAGCGCCCACCCTCCCAAAAATGCCAGAACCAGCCACAGCCATACGCCATGCCGCACCAGCGCCATGGCGCGACCTATATCCGCCGCCGCCGGCTCCCGCCCTTCGCCGAGCGGCGGCCGGAATTCCGGGCGTCCGTGGTACACCGCCGGCCCTCCCAGCTTCACCGCCAGCGCACCCGCCCCCGCCGCCATTACCGGCCCGGCGTTGGGGCTTTCCCAGCTTGCCGCCTGGCTGCGCCAGCAGCGCCACGCCGCGACGCTTTTCCCGAGGAGCACGTAGGTCAGCGCGGCAAGGCGCGCCGGAATCCAGTTCAGCAGGTCGTCCAGCCGCGCCGCCGCCCAGCCGAAATGCCGGTAGCGGTCGGTCTTGTAGCCCCACATCGCATCCAGGGTGTTGGCGAGGCGGTAGGCCACCACGCCCGGCGCGCCCGCCACGAGAAACCAGAACAGCGCGCCGAACACCGCGTCGCAGCCGTTCTCCAGCACCGACTCCAGCGTCGCGCGGACTACCGCCGTTTCGTCCATGTCCACCGTATCGCGGCTTACCATCCGGCCCACGCTCCGGCGCGCCACATCGAGATCGCCGGCATCCAGGGCACGGCGAACTACTGCTGCATGCTCGCCAAGGCTGGTTGCGCCGAGGGCAAGATAGAGCAAGGCCGCGTCCAGCAGCCAGGCCCAGGAGCCCAGGCTGCGATGGGCCAGGAACGCCGCCAGGGCAAACCCGCCGACCAGCAACCCCGCCGCGATCGCGCCCCGCAATCGACTGGCCCCGTAGAGGCGCGCCTCGACCCGCTGCGCCAGCCAGCCGAAGCCGACCAGCGGATGCCAGCGCCGCGGCTCGCCCAGCAGGCGATCCAGCACAACCGCCAGCAGCGCCGTGATCGGCACGGTCATCACAGGCACAGGGCGAGGGCGACGAGCACCGCAACCTCGGTCAGCTCGACAGCCGCCCCCAGGGTGTCGCCGGTCATGCCATTCAGCCGCCGCATCATCATCCAGCGCAGCCCCAGCCACGCCGCAGCAGCCACTGCCAACGCCAGCGCGCCGGCCTTCCCGGCAAGCAGCCCCGCCGCCGCGACCAGGAGCAACGCCAGCACCGCAGCCGTCCGCGGCAGATGGGCCGACATCGCCGACCCCATGCCCCCGGGCCGGACATAAGGCGTACCCAGCAGCAGCGCGACCAGCGCCGATCGCCCCAGCACCGGGGCCAGCAACAGCGCGGGCCAGGCGCCGGCCTTGATCAGCCCCGCCAGCGCCGCGAATTTCAGCAGCAGCACGAGCGCCAGCGTTGAAACGGCCGCCGGGCCGCTGCGCGGGTCCTTCATGATCGCCATGGTGCGCTCCCGGTCGCCATGGCCGCCCACCCAGGCATCGGCGCTGTCGGCCAGTCCGTCCAGGTGCAGGCCGCCGGTGATCAGCGCCCAGGTCACAGTCAGCAGTGCCGCCTGCAACAGCGGGTCGGCATGGTCAATAAGATGCTGCAGGCCTGCCAGCAGCAGCCCGATCAACAGCCCGACCAGCGGATAGGCGAGCGCCGACCGGCCCCAGTCCACCGGGTTCGGTGCCGCTTTCAGGGAAACGGGGAGGCAGGTGAGGAACTGCAAGGCCAGCAGGAATGTCTTCATGCTGGATTATTCATAGAACCGAAGCACTGTTGTGGGAGCGGCGCCCTCGCCGCGATTTTCGACCGCATTCGCGCCGGGGGCGGCGCTCCACACGCGAGCATTCCAATCCGGGTTCATGCTTGCGGACTACCGTGGAACACCAGTTGCGGCAGGGCCTCGCTGCCGCTGCCGAGGATTCGTACCCGGCTCATGCCGGCGAACGGCACTTGCAGGCGAAACATGTTCTGGAGCGGGATTTTCAGGACGTGGCAGAGAATCACGCGGTTCACGCCGCCGTGCGCCACCAGCAGGATATTCTTGCCCGCGTGGCGAGCCAGCGTATCGATCCAGCTCGCCGTCACCCGCGCAGCGAAGGCCTCCAGGGCCTCCCCGCCGGGCGGCGTGTAGCGGGCCGGGTCGCGCCAGAACAAATCGAGGCAGTCGGGGACGCTTTGCATCAGCTCCTCGGAGGTGCGGCCTTCCCACTCGCCGAAGCCGATCTCCTTGAAGCCCGCCTCGGTTTCCAGCGGGACGCCGGCGCGCGCGGCGAGCTCAGCGGCGAATTCGGCGCAGCGCAGCAGCGGGGAACTGACCACAACCTGCCACGGGCTCTCGCCCTGGACGGCTGCGCGCATCTGCGCCCAGCCCGTTTCGCTCAAGGGATCGTCGGTGTGGCCGCGAAACCTGGCGCCGCCCACGGGCTCCCCGTGGCGGATCAGGTCGACGGTAGTCACCATGGCGGTTCTAGTAGTCCGTTCCGCCAAACCAGTAACATGAAACGGCGTCTTTTTCCGCCATGCGTCGTTGCATCCCCTTGCCGTATACCCCATACGGCGGCGGGTCTGCGCCTAGCCTGGCGAAAAAATCCATCCGTTTCATTTGTCACCGTTTTGGCGGAACGGACTACTAGCATGAGCCTTCCGACACCCCGGCGTCGCCGAAAGTGGCCATTTGCCCGTGCAGCGCGGCGGCGAGCCGCAGGATCGGCAGCGCCACCGCCGCGCCGCTCCCTTCGCCCAGGCGCATCCCCAAGTCCACCAGGGGCCTGGCGCCCAGCGCCTGCATCAGGTGAACGTAGCCCGGTTCGGCCGAGGCATGGCCGTAGAACCACCAGTTTGCCGCATCCGGCCGGATTTTCATCGCCACCAGTGCCGCAGAGCTGGCGATGAAGCCGTCCACCAGCACCGGCAGGCCGGCCTGGGCGCAGGCGATGTAGGCCCCGGCAAGTGCCGCGATCTCGAAACCGCCGACGTGACGCAAAGTCTCCAGCGGGGAAACCATCGCCGCGCGGTGCAATTCCAGCGATTCGTCGATGATCCGCGCCTTGCGCGCCACCCCTGCCACATCCAAGCCCGTGCCCGGCCCGGCAATCTCGGCGGCGGACCGCCCCAGCAGGGCGCAGGCCAGGGCGGTGGCGGCGGAGGTATTGGCGATGCCCATCTCGCCGCCGATGAATAGCTGCGCACCGTCTTTCAGCGCCCGCCCCACCGCGTCGCGACCGGCCTGGAGGGCCGCTGCCAGCTGAGTTTCGTTCATCGCCGGACCGCGGCGGAAGTTGGCGGTGCCGCTGGCCGCCTTCTGCATGACCACGCCGGACAGGGCTTCGCCGTCCGCAACGCTGCCCACGTCCACCACTTCCAGGGAGGCCCCCAGGTTGCGCGCCAGCACGCTGATCGCGGCGCCGCCGCGAGCGAAATTCAGGATCATCTGCCCGGTCACCGCCTGGGGAAAGGCCGACACGCCTTCCTCCGCAATGCCGTGATCGGCGGCGAACACCACGATGCGCACCCGCGAAAGATCCGCTTGCTGGGTGCCCTGCATCCCGGCGAGGCGGATGGCGATCTCCTCAAGATAGCCCAAAGATCCGGCCGGCTTGGTGAGCTGCGTCTGGCGCGCCTGCGCCGCCTCCAGCGCCACATTATTCAAGGATGCGGCCGGCGTTGCCAGCCAGTTGAAACTCATAACGATTTCCCTTTCAAAACCAGCGGCAGACCCGCCGCCACTAAAGTTACCCGGTCGCACAATTGCGCCAGCTCCTGATGCAGGCGCCCCGCCTCATCACAATAGCGCCGGGTCAATTCCCCCAGCGGGACGATTCCCATGCCCACTTCGTTGCTCACCAGAATGACCCGGCCGGCCAGGCCGGGCAAGGTATCCAGCAATGCCGACCGTTCCTGTTGATACAGCACCTCGTCGGCAATCACGTTGTTCAGCCACAGGGTCAGGCAGTCCACCAGCAGGCAGCGGTCCGAAGCCGCCGCGCCCCGAAGCGCTGCGGCGAGGTGACGGGGTTCTTCCACCAAGCCCCACCCGCCGGGACGGCGTTCCCGGTGGTGGGCGATGCGCCCGGCCATTTCCTCATCGCCGGCGGTGGCCGTGGCGATATAAACAACACCAAGTCCGCTTTCCATGGCAAGGCGCTCAGCCAGGGCGCTCTTGCCGGAGCGGGCGCCGCCGAGGATCAGTTCCTTCATATCAAAACAAGTGCCTTTCACCATCGCCCCCTCTCCCGCAGGCGGGAGAGGGTTGGGGTGAGGGCAGCTCCCTTTGGAAGAAAGTTGGGTGAGGGAACACACTGGCGCCCATCAAAAATCCACGCCCTTCTGCGCCTTGACCCCCGCACGGTAGGCGTGTTTCAGGTCGGCGATTTCGGACACGGTGTCGGCCAGCTCGACCAGCTCAGGCGGCGCGCCGCGGCCGGTGACGACGACGTGCTGCATGTACGGGCGGGCGGCGATGGCATCCAGCACGGAATCCTGGTCGAGATAGCCGTATGTCAGCAGATAGGTGAGTTCGTCCAGCACCACGAGATCGATCGACGGATCGGCCAGCATGCGCTCCGCGACCTGCCAGCCGCGCCGGGCGGTGGCGATGTCGCGCTCGCGATCCTGGGTGTCCCAGGTGAAACCGTCGCCGAGCACATGCCATTCCACGCCGGGCTGGCGGCTGAAGAAAGCCTCTTCGCCCGTATCGGTACGGCTTTTGATGAACTGCGCCACGCCCACTTTCATGCCGTGGCCCAAGGCGCGGGCGACCATGCCGAAGGCGGACGAACTCTTGCCCTTGCCGTTGCCGGTAAGCACCAGCAAGAGGCCGCGCTCGACGGTGGCGCGGGCGATGTTCGCATCGATCACCGCCTTCTTGCGCGCCATGCGGGCATTGTGGCGGCTGTCGATGTTGTCGCTCATGGGCGCGTAGCGTGGCCCGCATTGCCGTGCCAAACGGCCACAGCGACATGAATCACGGCGGCCAGGCCCAGGTAGGCGGCCATGGTCGACAGCATGTGGGGGAAATACTTCACCAGACGCGGGATGAATTCGCCCAGACCAGGTTCGGCAAACCGTCCTGAGAAGAAATAAAACCCGCCGCTGGAGAACAGCTCCGCCAGCACCGCGCCGGCCAGTGCGCAGCCCAGCAGCCACGGCAGCGCCGACCAGGACAGGCGGTGATGGCGGGCATAGACGCGGCCGGCCAGGAACAGGGCGCCATAGGCAGGGACGAGGAGCCAGTAAGCAGGCGAAACGCAGAAGCCGCTCACTCCGCCCCAGGTGATGGCGACGTAATCGGCCAGCGCGGCTCCCAGCATCAGGACAGGCGCCACCCAGAATGGGCGCAGATACACGCCGGCCAGGAAAAACACCGCCCAGGAGGCGTCGGGCAGAGCGTGCAGCGTCGCCCAGTGATGGCTGCGCGTGAGGGCCATCAACAGGGCGAGAGCTATTCCAATAGCGAGTTGCTGGCGGGAGGGCAGGGACAACATGGCAGACTCCTTAAATTTGGGATGGTTAGAATACCGTCATCCCCATTTTAGCGGGAAGGACGGGGTGGTTCAAAACACTTTTACCTGACGGGCTGGTAGCGAACGCCGACAAAAACGTTCACCCCCGGCGTACCATAGCCCTGCGCCAGCTCGTAGGACTTGTCAAACAGGTTGTTGACCCGTGCCTGCAACGACCAGTCCTTGTCCAGGGCGCGGCCGGCGGTCAGGTTGAGGAGGCCGTAGCCGCCCATTCTCCGGGTATTTCCCGCGTCAGCATACCGTTCGCCCGAGAAGATCAGTTCCCCACCGACATTCCAGTCACCCGCAGAGCGGCTGATTTTCAGCGCGCCATGCTCCCTGGAGCGGTTGATCAGCACCTTGCCGGTGGTGCCGTCTTCCGGGTTTTGCAGCGTCAGATTGGCATCGAGATGGAAGCGGCCGATCATGCTTGCCCCGGAAAAGGTAGCCCCGCGCAAACTGGCCTGGTTGACGTTGGCCGGAGCCCAGATCCAGGAGCCGGGAGAGACTGGCGCCCAGGCGATCAGGTTGGTGACCTGGTTGTCGAAATACACTGCGCTGAAATGGTGGACGTCCTGGTCATAATGGAGCGCGACTTCCTTGTTGCGCGACTGTTCCGGACGCAGGCCGGAATTGCCCGACCCCGGCCAGTAGAGCTCGTTGAAGGTGGGCGCCTTGAAGGCGGTGCCGGCGCTGGCGCCGACGCGCCACCGGGGCGACATCCGGTAGCCATAGCCGAGATAGCCGGTATCGTGGCGGCCGAACTGGGAATTGTCGTCATCACGCAGGTTGAGCTGGATGCCGTGGTTCCCCATCCGGGCCTGATAGCCGGCAAAGTAGGACTGGATGGTACGTGACGGCACAGTGTAGGCCGTGGTTCCGCTCACCTTCTGTTCCACCCGCTCCACGCCCAGGATCGCCGTGCCGGGCCCGGCGGTGATGTCGTTCTGCCACAGGAGCTGGTTCTGGTCGGTGTTGAACACGTCCTTGCTGGAACTGTAATCGTCGAGGTGGTCGGAACCCGTGCCGACCCGTACCAGGCTGTGCCAACTTTCGTTGATGCGGTTCTTGCTGTAGACGTCGAAAGTCGACAGGGTCTGGTCGCTGAAATAGTCCGTGGTCGAAGTGTAGCCGTCGTAATGGTTGCGGCCGGAACTTACGAAACCGTTCACGCCGATCTCGTGGCCCACGGCCACGGTCTGGGCCAGTTTCAGCGCCAGACTGGTGTTGCGGTAGCCATCCTTGTCCCGGTTCTGGTTGACATAGCCCGGGTTGCCGTTGGCATAGGCGGATATGCCGTCACTCTCGGTCTGCCCCGCTTGCAGGCTGAAGCGGGTATTCCCGATCTCGCCGCCGTAGCCGCCGCTCAGGTTCCGCGTGTTGAAGCTGCCGAAACCGGCGGAGAAGTTCACCCTGGGCGCGCCCCGGCCGCTTTTGGTGAAAATCTGGATCACCCCGCCTATGGCATCGGAGCCATACAAATGGCTGGCCGGGCCGCGCAGGATTTCGATGCGCTCGATCTGGTCGAGGGGAATGTTTTCCAGGGCCGTCGCCCCGGTAGTGGCGGAGCCGAGGCGCATGCCGTCCACCAGCACCAGGGTGTGTCCGGCGTTGGCGCCGCGCAGGTAAACCGAAGCGGTGGTACCGGGGCCGCCATTGCTGGAAATTTCCACGCCGGGCTGGGTTTGCAGCAGTTCGACCAAGGTGGACTGGCCCGCAGCGCGTATGTCCTCGGCGGAAATGACCGATATGTCCGCTACCAGGTTCTGGATCGGCCGGGGGATGCGCGTGGCCGTGACAACGATTTCATCGCCGTGGTAAAGCGGAATTTCCTCGGCAGATGCCGCGGGCGCCAGAATGGCTAGAGAGATCAGGCTAAGCTTGAAGGGAGATTTCATTATTTTTCCATTGTTTTGGCATGCAACCCCGCATACCGTAGTGAGAACAATGGAAATAC
>JAIOJM010000254.1 GCA_019911785.1 Sulfuricella sp.
CGCCTGTTCGGCGTTGTCGGTCGCCAGCGCGGCGGCGATGCCCTGATACTCCGACAGGATTTCCTGCATCACCTGGCGCAGGGTCAGCTGGTTGCTCTTGCGCGTGTGCTGGGCGTGCAGCTTGTTCATGGTGGCCCGAATGTCGGGGGAAAGCCCCATCACCTTCTGCCTCAATTCCGGCGTATAGCTCATCATCATCTGCCGTATCTCCGGCGACATTTTGGCCATCTGCGCCTGCATCTCGGGCGGCATTCCGTTGCCCGCCGCCTGTTCGGCCACAGCGGGCAAAGATGCCGCGGCACAGGCCAGCAGTAAGATTCCGGCCTTCAATTTGTTGTGTCGCATTTATATCTCCTGTCGATTTATCGGGTTTACCAACTGTCGGCCTTGGGTTGACCGATCTATACATGATCATACGATCATGTGTTCGGTAGATTATAAACTGGTATTTTTTACGAATGCAACAATTTTGTTTAACCTATAATCCGCAGATGGCGCAGATTCACACAGATAAAACCCCGCTGAATCAGGTGGTTGCCAGTCAATCGCACATAACCGTCAGGGTGAGTCAAACAATGAAGTCAACGCATTGAAATATCTGTGTAAATCTGTGTTCATCTGTGGATAACTGATTTTTCAAGGTTTAACCCGGATGTTTCATGAATTCGCGTGAATTCACGAAATATCCGGGTTAAGATGCTGCGAAAGCCTTCACTACCCTGCGTGCCCCAATGAAAAGCCAGTGGAATAACGAGGAAGCCGGACACTTCCAAAGCGAGCTCGCCCTGCGCGCTTACACCTCGCGCCTGCTCGGCGGCGAGAAGGCGCTGGTGATGTATGGCGGCGGCAACACTTCAGTCAAACTTCAGGAAAACGGTGAGGACATCCTTTACGTCAAGGGCTCGGGCGCCGACCTTGCCCACGTCACGGAAAAGGATTTTGCTCCGGTGCGGCTGGCGGCGGTGCGGTCGCTGATCGAACGCGATGCCATGAGCAACGCGGAAATGGGCGCGCATTTCCGCGCCGCCCTGACCAACCCGCAGGCGCCGCGCCCCTCGATAGAAACCATCCTCCACGCCGCATTGCCCTTCAAGTGGGTGGAGCACACCCATGCCGACGCGATCCTGGCCGTGGCGGACACCGACCACGGCGAACGGCATATTCGAGCGGCCTTCGGCGATGCCGTGGTGATCGTGCCCTACCGTCATTCCGGCTTCGAACTGGCGAAAGCCTGCCACGAGGCCTTCCTCCGCGAAACCACCGCGAAAACCATCGGCATGGTGCTGATGCATCACGGCATCTTCGCCTTCGGCTCCAGCGCACGCGAGTCCTACGAGCGCATGATCGCCCTGGTCACTCGTGCCGAGGACTATCTGAAAAGCCGCGGCGCCTGGGACATTCCGCTGCGCTTTCCACCCGCGCAGCCCGCCAGCAGTCAGGACATGCTGGCGCTCGCCGCCCTGCGCCGCGACATCTCGCACGCCGCCGGCTTCCCCCTGGTGACGACGCTTTCATCCGACCCGATGAGCCTGGCTTTCGCCCGCCGCCCCGATCTGGAATCGCTCTCCCAGCGCGGCCCGGCCACCCCGCAACACGCAATATTCACCAAGCGCGTGCCGATGATTGGGCGGGACGTAACTGCCTTCAGCGCAGCCTACCGCCGCTATCTGGCGGAAAATGCACCCGAGCAGGCAGCGCGCCTGCCCGATGCGGCGCCGCGCATCGCGCTCGATCCGGCATGGGGGCTGATTTCCGCCGGCATCACGCCCTTCTACGCCGACGCGGCAGCCGAGATTTACCGCCACAGCATGAAAATCCAGTCGCGCGCCGAAGCGCTGGAGGCTTATGCTTCCCTGCCGCCGCGCGAAGTGCTCGCCGCCGAGATCGAATATGGGGGCTTCGAGCAGACCATGCGCAGCCAGTACGACCTGGCCGGCCAGGTCGCCTTGGTGGATCGTGCGCTGTCCAACCAGGCCAAGGTGGCAGAACTGCTCGCAAAGGGCGCCGCGGTGATCGGGCTGGATAACGACCCGGCCGTCAAAGCACTCCACCCCCAGCCGGAATATCTCGGCCTGTGCTGCAACCCGACCGAAATTGAAGCCGCGCTGGAGCAGTCGGTACGCCGCTTCGGCGGCATCGACCTGCTCATCGCCGACAACCCGATATTGGCAGCCGCCTGTGAGCCGCTGCTTGAACTTTCACCCACAAGGAAAACCACATGAATATCGAAACCCTGCGCTGGCAAGACCACCGCCTGGAAATGATCGACCAGCGCGTGTTGCCGGCGCGCTTCGAATACCTCTCCTACGATTCCGCCGCCAGCGTCGCCCACGGCATCCGCGCCATGGTGGTGCGCGGTGCGCCGGCGATCGGCTGTGCCGCCGCCTACGGCGTGGCGCTGGAAGCGCTGCGGCTCAGGGAAACCGCCCCGGAAGTGTTCCGCAGCGGGATGGAAAAAGGTTTTGCCAGCCTGGCGCAGAGCCGCCCCACGGCAGTCAACCTGTTCTGGGCGCTGCAACGCATGCGCCAGGTGTGGCAGGGCATGGGCGCAGCCGCACCGGCGGCCGTGGCCGAACGTTTACTGGACGAGGCCCATGAAGTCCATGCCGAAGACATCCGCATCAACCGCGCCATGGGCGCAGCCGGCGCGGCGCTGCTCGCCGACGGCGCGCGCGTGCTCACCCACTGCAACGCCGGAGCCTTGGCCACGGCAGGATGGGGCACGGCACTGGGGGTAATCCGCTCGGCCGCGGAAGCGGGCAAGAAGGTTTCGGTCATCGCCGACGAGACCCGCCCATTCCTGCAAGGCGCACGCCTCACCGCCTGGGAGATGGTGCAGGAGAATATCCCGGTGACCCTGATCACCGACAACATGGCCGGCCACCTGATGGCGCACGGCGAGGTCGACGCGGTGATCGTCGGCACCGACCGGGTGGCAGCCAACGGCGACGTCGCCAACAAGATCGGCACCTACATGGTGGCGGTGCTGGCACGCCGCCACAGCATCCCGTTCTACGTTGCCTGCCCGCTTTCCACCATCGATTTGAACATCGCATCGGGGGCAGAAATCCCGATCGAGGAGCGGGCGCCGGAGGAGGTGACCGGCTTCCGCGACTGCCAGTGGGCGGCGCAAGGCGTCAAGGTGCGCAACCCGGCCTTCGACGTCACCCCGGCCGAACTGGTCACCGCCCTGATCACCGAGAAGGGCGTGGTGAACCAGCCCGACCGGGAAAAGATCGCGGCGCTGTTCGTGATTTAACATCCACACCCGGCTCTTGTGGATATGGCCATTTTTGGGCATATCCTCAGGCTAACCTGCCACGATACTTACCCCACTGCAGCCTTAATTCAGCAATTTGATAGTAAAATCGAGCCCCTCAAGAGCGTGTTATATTTTAAGAATAAGCCCCACTCCGGTAAACTGGGACACATCATTTCATCAGCGTGATATACACTGGTCAGTATCAACCAATCCGCTGACCACATTAGGAAATTCATCATGCTAAGTAACCTGAGCATCAAGACTAAATTGTTCAGCAGCACACTATTGGCCGTGGCGATCATTTTCATTCTGGCTGGCATGAACGTTTACTCCATCCGCCAGGGATCGACAGCCCTCGCGGACGTGTACGAAAACAATGTTCAACCCCTGGCCATACTGCAGGAGCTGGACAGCGTGTTCAAGGAAGTGCGTTTCAGGATGGTGGCCGTTCCTCTCGACCAGGTGTCGATAAAAGGCTCACACGACCAGCTCAAGGAGGCGAGAAGCAAGGTTCCCCTGCTATGGGCCGAGTTCAAAGGCAAGCTTGCCCATGTCAAACTGGATAAAGATCAGCAGGAACAGGTTGGGAAAATCGACGAGCAGATTGCATCCATCGATTCCTTTTTCGGGAAACTGGACGGGATCTACGCCCTGAACAACAAGGAATCACTCCTCCCTCCCCTGCAGGAAGACTGGCCACAGATCAACCGCAACCTGATCAAACCGATGGCGCAGCTGATTCCCGCGCTGGAAGGCGAGGTCAAACAGACCTATGAAAAAAGTGGCGCACTCGGAAAAAGGCTGACCACAACTTCCCTGGTCGTGATGAGTATCAGCGTGATCGTGCTGCTCGCCTTCGCCTTCAGGCTGGTCCGGGTCATCAACCGCAACATACTTAACCTCAACCGGGCGTTCTCGGCTGTTTCCCGCGGCGACCTGAGCGCAAAAGCCCACATTGCCCAGCAGGACGAACTGGGCGCGATGGCGGATTCGCTCAACCAGACCGTGAAAAAACTGCAGGAGATGATCGGCGGGGTCAAGCTGGCGGCGGATCATCTGGCGACATCTTCCGTCCACCTTTCCAAGGAAGCGGGAGAGGTGTCCAAGCGCGCCGACATGCAGACTGATCGGGTGATGCAGATCAGCGCCGCCATGGAGCAGATGAGTGTTTCCATCACCGAGATATCGAATGGCTCGAGCAATGCGGCCAGTGCCTCCACCCAAACCGAGTCGATCGCCCAGGAAGGCCGTGAACTCATGGCTAAGAGCATAGACGCCACGCGCAAGATCGTGGAAACCGTGGACTCTTCAAGCACTATCATCATGGAGCTGAGTGAGGCCATCGGCAAGATCAGCGAAATCACCAAGGTCATCAAGGAAGTTGCCGAACAGACCAACCTGCTCGCGCTCAATGCGGCCATCGAGGCCGCCCGCGCCGGCGAACAGGGAAGAGGCTTCGCGGTGGTTGCCGACGAGGTCAGAAAACTGGCGGAACGCACCACGTTGAGCACCGCCGACATCAGCAACATGGTGGATGCCATCCGCAGCAAGGCGGAATCCTCGGTGCACGCGATGGAAGAAGTCAGGCGTGACGTGGAAACAGGCGCCAGCTACAGTAGCTCAACCGGCAAGACCCTTAACCAGATTGCCGATGCCGCGGTGCATGTCACCAGCCTGGCGAACCAGATCGCATCCGCAACTCGCGAACAATCCATCGCCAGTGAGGAAACCGCCGGCAACATGGAAACCATCTCCAGCCTCACCGAAGAAAACGCCATCAGCATACACAGGGTCGGGGAAGAGGCCGAAAACATGGCGCGAACCGCCGCCGAGCTGCAAAATCTGGTGGGACAGTTCAGGCTGGCAGGCTGAGCTTAATCAGTCTGCCAGGAAAAGTTGCAGTAGTTCGTTGAGAAAGCACTGACCCAGCGCAGTAGGACGGATGTGCAGGGCATCGCGCTCGATCAGGCCGCGCCGCTGCGCCTCTTCCAGCATCGGCAAGACAGCGGTCAGCGACTGGCCGGTGCGGGCGGAAAACAGGCTGACCGGGAAGCCCTCGGTCAGGCGCAGGGCGTTCATCATGAACTCGAACGGCAGCTCGTCTGAAGAGACGGTGCGCTCTTCTTCCGCCGCATTGCCCGCCAGCGCCCGCTCCATATAGGTTTTCGGCTGGCGATAACGCACTTGGCGCAGAACCCGGTCGTGCAGCGTGAGCTTGCCGTGCGCCCCCGCTCCTATCCCCAGGTAGTCGCCGAACAGCCAGTAATTGAGGTTGTGTTTGCAGCGCCTGTGCTTCTTGGCGAATGCGGAAGTCTCGTAATGTTCGTAGCCGGCCCCGGCCAGTTCCGCCTCGATGGCTTCCTGCATCGCCGCCGACACATCGTCGTCCGGCAGAGCCGGCGGCTGGTTGTAAAACACCGTATTGGGTTCCAGAGTGAGGTGGTAGGCCGAGATATGCTGCGGCCCGAAAGACACCGCCTCGCGAATGTCGGCCAGCGCTTCCTCCATGGTCTGCTCCGGCAGGGCGTACATCAGGTCGAGATTGACGTTGTCGAAATTGCGCAGCGCCAGCTCCACTGCGACACGTGCCTCGCGGTCGTCGTGGATGCGGCCGAGCGCCTGCAGATGGCGCGGGTTGAAGCTCTGGATGCCGAGCGACAGACGATTCACCCCGGCGGCGCGGAAGTCGGCGAACTTCTGCGCCTCCGCGGTGCCGGGATTGGCCTCCAGGGTGATTTCGGCATGGGCTTCGACGGGCAGCAGGGTGCGCACCTGGGTCAGCAGCGTGTCGATCGACCGCGCCGAAAACAGGCTGGGCGTGCCGCCCCCCATGAAGATGCTCGCCACCTTGCGCCCCCATACCAGCGGCAGCGCAGCTTCCAGGTCCTTGATCAGCGCCGCAACGTATTCCTGTTCAGGCACCCCTTCGCGCGACTCGAAGGAGCTGAAGTCGCAGTAGGGGCATTTCCTGACGCACCAGGGAAGGTGGATGTAGAGGGAAAGCGGCGGCGCGGATTGTAGGAGCGGCCTCCCGGCCGCGATACGCTGGTTCGCGGCCGGGAGGCCGCTCCTACCGTTCACCTTTAAGCTTCTCAACCAGTTCGGCCAGCGCCTTGCCGCGGTGGCTGATCCTGTTCTTGTGTTCCAGCGGAATTTCCGCGCCGGTCTGGCCCAGTTCGGGGATGAGGAAATAAGGATCGTAACCGAAACCACCGCTGCCGCGCGGCAAATCGATGATCTCGCCGTACATCGCACCTTCGGCAATGATAGGCTGCGGGTCTTCCGGCCAGCGCACCAGCACGATCACGCAGTAGTAATGCGCCTTGCGGTTGGCATGGCCCTGCAGCGACTCGATCAGCTTCTGGTTGTTGCGTTCGTCCGATTTCGGCTCGCCGGCAAAGCGGGCGGAATAAACGCCTGGCGCACCATTCAGCGCATCGACGCAGATCCCCGAATCGTCCGCCAGGGCGGGCAGGCCGGAATGGGCCGAGGCGTGGCGCGCCTTGGTCAGGCAGTTCTCGATGAAGGTGCAATAAGGCTCTTCCGCTTCGGGGATGTTGAAGGCGGATTGTGGGAAAACCTCGAAATCCAGTGG
>JAIOJM010000255.1 GCA_019911785.1 Sulfuricella sp.
AATATAAGGAAAATATTATATTCCAGACTCCTTTAGTCAACTATGGGTTTTTTCATTTATTTGTGAATTTTTCCACCGAAGTCAAAATCCCGCGCAGGATGCTGACCTCTTCCTTTTCCGGGCGAGCCCGTGCAAACAACCTTCTCAACCGCTGCATCAAGCGCCCCGGGCAAGCCGGATCGAGAAAACCGGTTTCTATCATGGTCCGCTCCAGGTGTTGATAGAACCGCTCCACATCCTCGAAACTGGCGGCATCCAGCGCCTTTGCAGCCGGCGTTTCCGTCGTTCCAAGAAACGCCATGCGCAGCTCGTAAGCCAGAATTTGCACCGCAGCGGCCAGATTCAGCGAGGTAAACTCCGGATTGGCGGGTATGGTCGCAAGCATCTGGCACTTGTCCAGTTCGGCGTTGGACAGCCCCGACATCTCGGTGCCGAACAGCAGCGCCACTTCTCCCTGGGGGGCGAACTCGACCATGCGGGACGCCGCATGATGCGCGGACAGCATCTCGTGGGAGAGATCGCGCCGCCGGGCGGTTACCGCCACGGCAAGCACCGTGCCGGCCAACGCCTCGTCCAGGGTGGCGCAAACCCGGGCGTTTTCCAGCACGTCCGACGCCCCGGCAGCGCGCGCATCTGCGACCGGATCGGGAAAAGCCTTGGGGTTGACCAGATAAAGGCGCTCCAATCCCATCGTCTTCATCGCCCGCGCAGCAGCGCCGATATTGCCCGGGTGGCTGGTGTGGCTGAGCACGATGCGAATGTTATTCAGTGCATAGTGTTTCTTCATCCGTGGTTTCCCATTAAAATAGCGGGGATGCGCTCAGCGTTTTGTTCCTTAACTTTCCCAGGATTACCTCATGCATCCCATGCTCAACACCGCGGTCAAGGCCGCGCGCCGCGCCGGTCAGATCATCAACCGCGCCTCCCAAAACCTGGATTCGCTCACGATCAAGCACAAGAGCTTCAATGATTTTGTCAGCGAGGTAGATCAAAAAGCGGAAGATGCCATCAAGGAAGTCCTGCTGGATGCCTACCCGAAACACGCGATTTTAGCAGAAGAAAGCGGCGCAAAGGGCGACTCGGAATTTCAGTGGATCATCGACCCTCTCGACGGCACCACCAACTTCCTCCACGGTTTCCCGCAGTACGCCGTTTCAATCGCCATGCAGCACAAGGGCGTGCTGACCCACGCCGTAATCTACGACCCCAGCCGCAATGACCTGTTCACCGCCACGCGCGGCGCCGGCGCCTTCCTCAACGACCGCCGGCTCCGAGTCAGCCGCTGCGAATACCTGAAGGATGCCCTGATCGGCACCGGCTTCCCGTTCCGCGATTTCACCCATCTCGACGCCTATCTGGGCATTTTCCGCGAACTGATGCAGAAAACCGCCGGCCTGCGCCGACCGGGGTCGGCCGCTCTGGACCTGGCCTACACTGCCGCCGGCCGCTTCGACGGCTTCTGGGAATTCGACCTGAAAGCCTGGGATATCGCCGCCGGTGCGCTGATGGTGCAGGAAGCGGGTGGACTGGTGGGCGATTTCCACGGCGAGCCGGACTACCTGCAAAGCGGCAACATCCTTGCCGGCAACCCCAAGATTTTTGGCCAACTGCTGCAGACCATCGCACCGCACCTGGCCGCCAAGGACAAGTAAGCGGCGGCCGGGCGCCCATAGCCGCCCGGCATGGTCAGCCGGGAAACCAGAGAATCAGGTTCACCTCGGCCGGAATGCGCGCTTCCGGATGCCAGGCAATGATGCGCGGCGTGAAGTCCATCGCCGGCCGCGGCGTCGCGACCGCGATCGCGTAATGGTAACCGTTGAGCATGCCCGGCAGGGCGGCCCCGCGCGCCATGACGTGGCGCGCGGGGGCCTCGCCGTTCTGCGGCTCGGCATAGAGCTCGACCTGTACCCCATCCGGCGAGACATTTCCCAGATAGACCTGCACCTCGAATAGCCAGCCATCCGGTTGCGCGCGCCGCTCCACATTTCCCCAGTGCACCTCGTGCCAGTGCCGTTCCAGCCCCTGCTCCCAGGCGGCAAGCTCTCTTGCCAGCCGGCCGCCGTCGGCGCTGCGCCGCCGGAACGCGGCGGCCGCGGGAAAGTAGGCATCACGCACGTATTCCTGCAGCATGCGGTTGCTGCTGAACTGCGGCGCAAGCCGGGACATGCTGGCGCGCATGCGCGCCACCCACTCGCGCGGGATGCCTTGCGCATCGCGGCGATAAAACATCGGTACGATCTCCTGCTCCAGCAGGCGGTAGAGCTGTTCGGCTTCGACATCGTCCCAGCCCGGCTCAGCGTGTTCGCGCCCGTCGCCCAGCGCCCAGCCCACCTCCGGCGCATAGGCCTCCGCCCACCAGCCGTCCAGCTCGGAAAGGTTGAGGCCGCCGTTGACCAGCACCTTCATGCCGGAGGTTCCGCTCGCCTCCCATGGCCGGCGCGGGGTGTTGATCCACACGTCCACGCCCTCCACCATTTCCTGCGCGAGCGCAATATCGTAATCCTCGAGGAACACCGCGCGTGCGCGGACTTCAGGACGGTGCACAAACTCCACCCACGCCTGGATGAGGCGCTTGCCGTTTTCATCCTGGGGATGGGCCTTGCCGGCGATGATGAGCTGCACCGGGCGCACCGGGTCGGTCAGCAGCCGCAGCAGACGCTCCGGATCGCGCAACAGCAGATTGGGGCGCTTGTACTCGGTGAAACGCCGTGCGAAACCCAGCGTCAGCAGGTTCGGATCCAGGGTAAGGTCCGCCTGCGCAATCGCTTCCGGATCGGCGCCGCACTGGCCGAGCTGGCGGGCGAGCCGGCGGCGTGCGTAATGCATGAGGTCGCGCCGCTCCTCGCCGCGAAAGGACCACAACGCCTCGTCGCTCAGGCCTTGAATGGCGCCCGACAGCGTTTCCGGCCTGCCCAGCCAGCGCTCCTTGCCGCAGGCCGCGGTCCATATCTCGTCGGCCCAGGGCGAATCCCACGAGGATACGTGCACGCCATTGGTGATATGCCTGATGGGCACCTCGCGCTCCGGCCAGCGCGGATAGAGGTCGCAGAAGATGCGGCGGCTGACGGCACCGTGTAGCTGGCTGACGCCGTTGATCGTGCCGCAGGTACGCGCAGCCAGGTAAGCCATGTTGAAAAGCTCGTCGCCGTCGTCGGGGCGCATGCGCCCCAGCGCCAGCAGCTCGTGCTGCGAAACGCCGAGCTGCGCGGCGTAATGGGTGCCGTACTCGGCGAGCAGCACGCGCGGAAAGGTATCGAAGGCGGCTGCCACCGGGGTATGGGTGGTAAAGACATTGCCGGCCCGGGTTGCCCACAGAGCCTCCCGGAAATCGACGTGGTTTTCCTGCGCGAATCGCCGCGCCCGTTCCAGCGTCACCAGGGCGGCATGGCCCTCATTCAGATGGCATACCTCCGGATGCAGTTCCAGCGCCTCCAGCGTCCGCCAGCCGCCGATGCCGAGCACGATTTCCTGCACCAGGCGCATCTCCTCGCCGCCGCCGTACAGCTTGCTGGTGATGCCGCGGTCGGCGGGGCTGTTCATCGGGTCGTTGCTGTCCAGCAGGTACAGGTTCACCCTCCCCACCTGCGCCTGCCACACGCGCAGCACCAGCGCCCGCCCCGGCAGCTCGATGGGCACGCCGAGCCAGGCGCCTTTGGCATCGCGCACCGGCGTGATGGGCATGCTGGTGGGTACGTTGTGGGGATACACTTCGATCTGCCTGCCCCGGCCGTCGAGCATCTGGCGAAAATAGCCTTCCTGGTACAACAGCCCCACGGCGACCAGAGGCACGCCGAGATCGCTCGCCGTTTTAAGATGGTCGCCCGCAAGCACGCCCAGCCCGCCGGAATACAGCGGAAGCGCTTCAGCCAGGCCGTATTCCATGCTGAAATAGGCGATCAGCGCACCATTGCCGGGGTGCGCGCCGCCGTACCATGCCTCCGCCGCGAGATAATCGCGACGCACCTGCATCAGGCGTTCAAGTTCGGCGCGGAAATCCGGGTCTTCCGCCAGTTGCTCCAGCCGCTGCAGGGAAACGCTCTGCAGCATCAACCACGGGTTTTCGGTCCGCGCCCACACCGCCGGGTCGATTTCCCGCCACAGGCGGTCCGCCGCATGGCTCCAGGTCCAGCGCAGGTCGAGACTGAGCTCGGCGAGCCCCGCCAACCCCTCGGGCAACGGCCTCAAGAATGGATGTGTGATTAAAGTGCCCACTTGCCTCCCCAATGAATGATCTTGGCGTTGTTGCAGAATTCAGGTTCGGGCAAATTCCGGCAAATTTGCATAAAACGCCGTGTCGAACACTGCAACCTGGGGGATGCAAGCACCCAGAACCGCGTGCGCCGCTTCGATCCACTCTCCGGTCTGGTTGGCCGTGGCTTTCAGCAACTCCCCGGCATCGGCCACCACCATCCGCAGGTCTTCCATCAGCTTTCCCCTGGTGATGTGTTCCCATTCTCCCACCGTTGCCACTACCGGTTTTCTGCGGAACTCCTTTCATTATTCAAATTTAACAAGCGCCTTATTCACCTTAGCAACCCCTGCGCATAAAGCAAATATTGAGGGCATCAAAAACCCTGGGATTCAGACCGCCAAATCGGGTATTCTTCAAATCCCCAGGCGCTGCACTTGTGGACAGCAGAATCCGGGTATTTCCATGCTTTATTTCCGTTAAGCTGGAAATCATTTTTTACAAAAAATTCAAATAGTAAACAATGCACGACAAAGACCTTGAAAAACACACCCCGATGATGCAGCAATACCTGCGCATCAAGGCGGAACACCCCGATATGCTGCTGTTCTACCGCATGGGGGACTTCTACGAGCTGTTCTTCGACGACGCTTCGATGGCGGCGCAGTTGCTGGACATCACCCTCACCACCCGCGGCGCAACGGCAGGGCAACCGATCAAGATGGCAGGCGTGCCCTACCATGCCGCCGAGCAGTATCTCGCCAAGCTGGTCAAGCTCGGAATGACGGTCGCGATCTGCGAACAGATCGGCGACCCAGCCACCTCCAAGGGCCCGGTGGAGCGCAAGGTGATGCGCATCATCACGCCCGGCACCTTGACCGACGCGGCGCTGCTCGACGAAAAGCAGGACAAACTGCTGCTCGCGCTGGTTCCTGGGAAGAATGTGCTGGGACTGGCCTGGCTCAACCTCGCCAGCGGGCGCTTCAGCGTCGCTGAAATTCGGCCGGACCGCCTCGACGCGACGCTGGAGCGCCTCAAGCCGGCGGAAATCCTGCTCCCTGAAGGCTACGCCCATACCGCGCTGGAAAACCTGAAATGCACGCGCAGAGCCTTGCCCCCATGGCAGTTCGATTACGACTCGGCTTTGCAAAGGCTATGCCGGCAATTTGCCACCCTGGATTTGCAGGGCTTCGGCTGCCATGATCTGCACTGCGCCATCGAGGCCGCGGGCGCCTTGCTGGAATACGCGAAAAGCACCCAGTGCGGTGCGCTGCCGCACATCCGCGGCTTGCAGGTCGAGCGTGAGGGCGGCTACGTATTGCTCGACGCCGCCGCCCGGCGCAATCTGGAAATTTCCGAAACCCTGCGCGGCGAACCCGCGCCGACACTCTATTCCCTGCTCGACACCACCGCCGGCAGCATGGGCAGTCGCCTGCTGCGCCACTGGCTGCACCATCCGTTGCGCGCCCCACATAATAGCGCCGAGCTGCGCGCCCGGCTCGACGCCATCACCCGGCTGATCGGCGAATCCGGCGCTCCCGCCTACGCGCACGCCCACCAGGGCCTGAAGCAGATCGCCGACATCGAGCGCATCACCGCGCGCATCGCACTCAGGTCCGCACGGCCCAGGGATCTTGCCGGCCTGCGCAACAGCCTGCTGGCCTTGCCGCCAATCGCCGGAGAAACGTCTCTGCTCGACAGCCCGCGCCTGACGCAGCTGGCAAATCGGCTGCACACGCCGGAAACGCTGGTCACCGAGCTGACCCGGGCGATCCAGCCCGAGCCGGCGGCGGTGTTGCGCGAAGGCGGCGTTATCGCCACCGGCTACGATGCCGAGCTTGACGAGCTGCGCGCGATCCAGAGCAACTGCGGCGAGTTCCTGCTGGCCCTCGAAGCCCGGGAGCGCGAACGCAGCGGCATCAGCAATCTCAAGGTCGAATACAACCGGGTGCACGGCTTTTACATCGAGGTCACGCGTAGCCAGGC
Source organism: Sulfuricella sp. (assembly GCA_019911785.1). Next base: position 6,176 of record JAIOJM010000255.1, read on the forward strand.
CGATGCGGTGCCGGACGACTATCGCCGGCGCCAGACGCTGAAGAATGCGGAGCGCTTTATCACGCCGGAGCTGAAGGCTTTCGAGGACAAGGCCCTGTCGGCCTCTGAGCGGGCGCTGGCGCGCGAGAAAATGCTGTATGAGTCGCTGCTGGACAATCTGGCGCCGCACATTCCGGCGCTTCAGGAGATCGCCGCCGCGGTGGCCGAGCTCGACGTGCTGGCTGCGCTTGCCGAGCGGGCCGAAACCCTGGGCTGGATCGCGCCTGAATTCACCGACGATGCAGTGATCGAGATCACGGGCGGCCGCCATCCGGTGGTGGAAGCACAGACCGCCAACTTCATCGCCAACGATTCTTTGCTTTCCCGCACCCGCCAGATGCTGCTGGTCACCGGCCCGAACATGGGCGGAAAATCCACCTACATGCGCCAGACCGCACTGATCGTTCTGCTCGCTCACTGCGGCAGCTTCGTACCTGCCAGCAACGCAAAAATCGGCCCTGTCGACCAGATTTTCACCCGCATCGGCGCCTCCGACGACTTGGCCGGCGGTCGCTCCACCTTCATGGTGGAAATGACTGAAGCGGCCGATATTTTGAACAATGCCACCGAACACAGCCTGGTACTGCTGGACGAGATCGGGCGCGGCACCTCCACCTTCGACGGCCTCGCCCTGGCCTGGGCAATCGCCCGCCATCTGATCGAGAAAACGCGCTGCCATACCCTGTTCGCCACCCATTATTTCGAGCTGACCCGGCTGAACCAGGAATTCAGGCAGATCGCCAATGTCCACCTCGATGCGCTGGAACACCGCGACCACATCGTGTTCCTGCATAGCGTACAGGAAGGCCCGGCGAGCCAGAGCTATGGCCTGCAGGTGGCTCAGCTGGCAGGCGTACCCGCGCCGGTGATCCAGGCGGCGAAAAGACACCTGCTGCAACTGGAGCAGCAAGGCATCAGCAATGGCATTCAGGGGGATTTGTTCGTCGAGACGCCGCAGGCTGCGGCTCCTTCGGCGTTGGAAGAAGCGCTGCTCGAAATTGAGCCCGACGAGCTCACCCCGAAAGCAGCGCTGGAACTGGTGTATAAGCTAAGGAAACTGCTGGGTTAACCTAAAAACGACGATTAACCACGAATGACACGAATGTTCACGAATAAGCACGAATTATTCGTGAACATTCGTGTCGCCTGGAGGCGCCTACTTTTGGTTAATTCGTGTAAATTCGTGGTTAAAAGCTTTTTCCAAGGATCAATGATGGTGGCCGTGCTCGCCATGCACATGACCATGGGCGAGTTCCTCGGCAGTGGCGGGACGGACGCCCTCAACGGTGGCCTTGAACAGCAGGGTTTGCCCGGCCAGGGGATGGTTGCCATCGATCACCACGCTTTCTGGGGTGATCTCTTTCACCGTGAAGACCAGATCTTCATCCGAACCTTCCGCGCCGGCCTGAAACTGCATGCCGACCTCGATCCCTTCCATCGGGAAAGCATCGCGCGGCTCGACCCGTACCAGTTCGTCCTCATATTCACCGAAGGCGTTTTCCGGATCCATCGTCACTGCAACGGTGCCGCCCTCGGCGACACCTTCCAGCGCTTCCTCTACGGTAGGAAAAATCCCGTCATAGCCGCCATGCAGGTAGCTGATGGGTTGATCGCTTTTTTCCAGAAGCTTGCCGGTGCTGTCGCTCAATTCGAAACTGAGAGTCACTACCGAATTTTTTGAAACCTGCATAAAATTACTCCATCATTTTGATTAAATTGATTACCTCGGCTGCGTGACCACGCGGATTTACCCCATAGAGCACATGCTTGAGAATGCCATGCCTGTCGATGACGAACGTGGAACGCAAGATCCCCATTTTTTTCACACCGTCTTTTTCCTTCTCCTGCCACACGCCATATTTCTCGCACACTTTGCCTTCCTCATCCGCCAGCAGGCGGACCGACAGGCCATGTTTATCGCGAAAGGCAGCGTGGCTGATACAGTCATCCCTGCTCACTCCAAGCACAACGGTGTCCAGCCGGGCAAACTCGTTATCCAGATCGCTGAAATCTATGGCCTCGATGGTACAGCCCGGCGTATCGTCTTTCGGATAAAAGTACAGCACGACATTCTTGCCTTTGTACGCGGAGAGTTTGACCATTTCCATGTCCGCATCAGGCAAGCTGAATCCGGGGGCAGGATGTCCGACTTGCAACATAACAACTCCTTCACAGCACATCCCATTTTAAACGATTTCGCCCGGGTGGGAAGAGACATGCCATAATTAAACCGAGATTACTGGCAGCCTGTCGGCCTTGAAGAATCGAAGCGAAAATTCGGCTGGGCGAGGACAGATTTTGCTGGTTTTGCAGGTCAATAGTCGTTCTATTGACCAAAAAAGCGGCGAAATATGGACCGCTCAGGCGGATTTGCAGCCGATTTCCTTTAAGTCCGACAGGCTGCTAGGAAGGATACCATGGCAGAAAACCCGGAAAAACCCGTCTTGCTGCATAGGCAATTAAACAGCACAGCAGACTATACGGAAGCGCTCGATGTCCTGATCGGGCTCGCCCGGCACCGCTTGCGCATTTTCGATTACAACCTGGAAGATGGCGGTTACACCACGTTGCGCCGCTATGACCTGCTGCGCACCTTTCTGCTGGCCAGCCGCAGCAACCGTCTGGAAATTGTGCTGCATGACATCGACTATCTGACCCGCTTCTGCCCGCGCATACTCGGCCTGCTCAAGCAATTCAGCCACGCCATCACGATCCAGGAAACCACTCCGCAAGCAAAAGCCATCTACGACCCCTTCACCATCGCCGACGAAGCCTGCTTCTTGCATCGCTTCCATTATGACAGCCCACGCGCATTGCTCGCACTCCACGATATTGAGGGCAGCCACGTGCTGATCAAGCGTTTCGAGGAAATCCGGGCAGCGTCGGCGCCGGCAATTCCAGCAACAATACTGGGACTATAAATTGATTCGATTCGGCATGATGATGCCATGCGCAAGTCTTGCAAGAATGCCGAACCGCCCGGAAACAACTGGCAAAATTAATTATTAGCAAGAATACATAATAAGACACTAGAATTATTCAACAAACCTGCTAAAATCTCGCAGTCGGTTGGACATCGTTGATGTGGAAGCCGATTTGCATCAATGGTATTTAAATAGTAATAATAAATAGCATTTAGTCAAATCTTAAAACCCAAGTTTTTATAAGGAAACAATAAATGAAACATTCCGTCCTGCTCGCCGCCCTGCTGGCCCTGACCTTGACCGCTTGCGGCAAAAAAGAAGAAGCTCCTGCTCCTGCTCCTGCTGAAGCCCCTAAAGTCGAAGCGCCTGTTGCTGCTCCTGCTCCTGCCGCTCCTGCTGCTGACGCTGCTGCCCCAGCCGCTGCTCCTGCTGCTGACGCTGCTGCCCCAGCCGCTGCTCCTGCTGCTCCTGCTGCTCCTGCCAAGTAAGCTTCGCAGTTCAGCAAAAAAAGCCGGCCTACGGGCCGGCTTTTTTCTTGTACCTCTGGGCAATGCCCAATCTGCCACTAAAGAATCTGGCGCCAACCAAACCCATCCCGTTGATCGGCCACCCCGATCCATTCCGGCTCACAATTTAAAACACCACTCAGTGCGGCCCGGGCAAGCTCCGGCGTATTGTTCTTTTCGCTAAGATGCGCCGCAATCAGGTGTTGCAACTTGCTGCTGTCCAGGCTCGCCAGCAACCTGGCCGCCATGCCGTTATCAAGATGGCCGAAACGGCCCGCAACCCGTTGCTTCAGCATGGGCGGATAGGATCCTTCGCGCAGCATGTCGGGATCATGATTGCATTCCAGCACCAGAGCATCGCAGCCACTCAAAATGGCTTCGATATGTGGCGTGGATCCGCCGGTGTCGGTCAGCACGCCCAATCTCCGGCTGCCGCAGCTAAAGGCATACTGCACCGGCTCGCGAGCGTCATGAGGAACGGGGAAGGGCTGCACCTCGATCTCGCCTGCCTGAAATGCACTGTGGCCATCAATCAGGCGAATATCGGGCAGGGTTTGCGCAAGGGCATGGTTGGTGAAAGTGCCGTGGGTCAGCCACACCGGCAACTCATATCGGCGCGCGAGTCTGACTGCACCGCCGATATGGTCGGCATGTTCGTGAGTGATGAGGATGCCGGCAAGGTCTTCGGGCTGCAAGTCGAGGCGCGATAGCCGAGCAACCGTTTCCCGGATGCCGAAACCGCAGTCGAGAAGCAAGCGGGTTTGCTTGACCTCGACCACCAGTGCATTGCCCCGGCTGCCACTACCCAGGGAAGCGAAACGCATTGACGCGCCTCGTCGTGTTATTTCAACTGCTCTAACAGCAGGTTAAGAATTCTGGCCGCTGTCTCGGAGTTTTCGACCGCACCGTCCTTGTTCAAAACATTGACCGCACTACCCTCGCTCGTGGCCATAACCTGAATACGGTACTGCTCCAGCTTGTCCTGGTTTTTGCCATCGCCTTTCCAGAAGGCCAGCTTGGACATGAAACCCTTTTCTTCCTTCTTGCCATCCATCTCGGGGTCAACATAGCGAACGAAATAGAGCCCCTTGGAGCGGTCGCGGTCAACCACGGTAAAACCGACCCGGTCAAGAGCCAGTCCGACGCGACGCCAGGCGCGATCAAAAGTATCGTTCAGCGCGAGGCTGCCGGCACCTTCCTGAGTGCGCATCACCCTGGCCCGCTCGCGCTTGCCATCCGCCGCCACCATGGACTGGGAACGCACTTCCTCGACCCCGAAGCGCACCATCAAGCGACGCAACATGTCGGCCTCGAGTTCCGGGTCGGCCGGGCGCGGCTGCCACACTGTCCGGTTGCCGCCATCGCCACCTTCGATCACTTCATACATGCCGCGGTGGCTGATATAGATTTCCGCAGTACCCTGCTCCGCACCGCGTTCCAGCCGGGTGCGGAATTTATCGCGTTCGGCGGTGGAATAGAGTCCATCCATGACTTTGCTCAACACGCTGCGGATCGCATCCTGGGGAATCTTGGCGCGGTTTTCCGCCCAGTCGGTTTCCATCACGCCGGATTCCGGCACTTCCAATTTTATGAGGAAACCATTTTCCTGCCAGAACTCCTTGACCACCGGCCATACCTGCTCCGGGGTGGCATTCACCACCAGCCAGCGTTGCGAGCCCGCACGTTCCACCCTGACTTTGTCCTGAGATGGCAGCAGATTGGATGTCGCCGTTGCAGTCTGTGGCTGCCCCGCCCTTTCCTTGTTGTATACAGAGAACATGGCGCTGCCCTGCGGGCTGACATCGGGCACGGCAAAACGGTTGTCCGCCGTCGGCGAAGTCAGGTCGGGAGGAATTTCCAGCGGCGGCAACTTGCCTGCCGACTTGTAGTCAATCTTCTTGCCTTCCAGCAAGGACGTCGAACCGCAACCCGCCATTAGCGCGACTGCTGTTATCACCACAAATGAAGACAAGAACCTGTTATTCATACACACCTTAAATAATTTATTGCAGCACGCCGGCCTGGCGCATCGCCTGTTTCAAAACTTCGTGATGAATCGCAGAAAGCGGGGTCAACGGCAGACGAATGCCCTCGCCTATCAATCCCATCTGCGCCACAACCCATTTAACCGGAATCGGATTGGCTTCGACAAACAGCTTCTGATGCAGACCCAGCAATTTGTTATTGATGGCGCGTGCGGCAGCCAGATCACCCCTGAATGCCGCCTCGCACATTTCATGCATCAAACGGGGGGCCACGTTGCTGGTCACCGAGATCACGCCATGACCACCGAGCAGCATCAATGCCAGGCCGCTGCCATCATCACCGCTGTATACGGCGAAATCCTGCGGTGCGCGCAGCAACAGGTCGCTGCCGCGCTCGATATTGCCGGTAGCATCCTTGATGCCGACGATGTTGGGAATCTGCGCCAGCCGCAACGCCGTGTCGTTCACCAGATCGCAAGCGGTGCGGCCCGGCACGTTGTAAAGAATCTGCGGGATGTCCACCGCCTCGGCAATCGCCTTGAAGTGGCGATACAATCCTTCCTGAGTGGGCTTGTTGTAGTACGGCGTAACCGACAGACTGTAGCCCGCGCCGGCTGCCTTGGCACAGGTCGTCAGCTCGATCGCTTCGCTGGTTGAGTTGGCGCCGGTTCCGGCAATCACCGGAATGCGCCCGGCCACCTGATCCACCACGGTGCGGATCAGCAGGCAATGCTCATCGAAATTCACCGTCGGGGATTCGCCTGTGGTGCCAACGACGACAATGCCGTCGGTCCCTTCCGCCAGGTGGAAATCCACCAGCGCACGCAAACGATCCAGATCCAGACTGCCATCATCGTGCATCGGCGTAACGATCGCGACCAGACTGCCTTTAAGCATGAATTTTTTCCACAAAAATTTTAGGGCTCGTTAATGGCTAAGTTGGGCATACGCTGGGGCTGATTGGGGTGCAGTCCTAGGCGCGAGACGCGCCGTTGTGCATTCACAACAAGCGGCTCGCAACACCGGAATGCACCCCAATCAGCCCCAGCCCGAAGGGTTGCTGCGTATTCGGGCGTCTGCGGCGTTGCAAGGCTTGCGAATGGAACAACCATTCGCCGCGCCTCGCGCCTTGCATCCATCCCGAATACGCAGCAACGTATGTCCAACTTAGCCATTAACGAGCCCTAAGTTTACCCGAATATCAGGTTGCGCGAAATGCTCAATCCGCTTCGCGCTCAATCGAACAGCACTGCTTCTCGACAGAACCGCTATCGGCAAGCAGAACCTGCCCGGTAACCGGGTTGGGACGAAAAACGGTACAGCCCTTCAGACCCATGTCATAGGCCTTTTCATAAATCGAGCGAAATGCTTCGAAGTCAAATTCAACCGGCACGTTGATGGTTTTGGAAATGGCGTTATCGACATGAGCCTGAAGCGCAGCCTGCATCCGGATGTGCGCTTCCGGCGTAATTTCACCGACACGAACGAAGGCTGTAGGCAACGAGGCCTCTTCACCATGTTGCAGATGAAACTGGCGACAGGCATAGTCGTCCACTCGCATCTCGCTAAAGCCGCCATCAGCCTCGCGGATGCGCCGCGTGTACCCCCAATCGAAAATCGGCTCGAGTCCGCTGGAAACATTGTTCGCCAACAAGCTGATGGTTCCGGTCGGTGCGATAGCGGTCAGATGGCTGTTGCGCAAACCGTGAAGCTTGATCCCCTGCACGATGTCCTCGGGCAGGGAGCGAATGAATTCACCCGCCAGGTAGGGGTCGGCCCGGAATGCCGGAAACGCCCCCCTCTCACGCGCCAGTTCGATCGATGCCCGGTACGCACTGTGGCAGATCGCCTGCATCACCTTCTCGCCCAGCGCAAAGGATTCCGGACTGCCATAGCGTATCCCGAGCATCGCCAGGGCATCGGCCAGGCCGGTAAGGCCGAGCCCGACCCGCCGCGATGCGCGCGCGGTGTCCGCCTGCTTTTGCAGCGGAAAACGGGAAAGGTCGTAGACATTGTCGAGCAGGCGCACAGCCGTCGCCACGGTCGTCGCAATTCCTTCCAGATCCAGATCGCCATCAACGCTGAAGGGATGCCGGACGAATTGCGTCAGGTTGATCGCGCCCAGATTGCAGGCACCATAGTGCGGCAGGGGGATTTCGCCGCAGGGATTGGTGGCGCTGATCTGTTCGCAGTACCACAGGTTGTTCATGCGGTTGACACGGTCGATAAAGATCACGCCGGGCTCGGCGTAATCATAGGCTGCCCGCATGATCTTGTCCCACAGCGCCCGCGCTCCGACACGACGCAGCACCCTGCAACGGCGCGGCGTGCTGCTGCCTGACCACGCCCGTTCCACCACCTCCCCGGTAGATTCACCCCCGGAGAGCGGAAACACCAGCGGCCAGTCGGCATCCGCCCGCACCGCGCGCATGAAATCGTCCGTCACCAGCACCGACAAATTGAAATGCCGCAGCGCACCGGGGTCACGTTTTGCCGCGATGAAAATCTCGATGTCCGGGTGGTCGCAGCGCAGCGTCGCCATCATCGCGCCACGGCGCGCACCGGTGGAAAGAATGGTGGCGCACATGCTGTCCCAGATGCGCATGAACGAGACCGGCCCGGAAGCGGTGACTCCGACGCCACGGGCCGGTTCGCCGCTCGGCCGCAGGGTGGAGAAATCATAGCC
>JAIOJM010000256.1 GCA_019911785.1 Sulfuricella sp.
GCGCAGGTGCGAAACCACCAGCATCCGCGCTGCTTCCACATCGTTGTCGCGCTTCAGCCGCAGCGCCAGTTCGTGCTCTTCCTCGGCGCTCAGCACCGGCATCGCCTTGACCGACTGGATATAGCTCTCCAGACTGCCGACCGCGGAAGGAATGGAGATGGCTAACAAAGCATTCGTCATGAAATTATTCCTCCAATTTTTTTGATTCTAGCACTCGGGGAATGAGAGTGCCAAATAGTCGGGAAAGTTCGGCGCATTCAATCCGCCGTGCGATAGAGGAAATTCCCGACTGGCGTTGTCAACTATACTGATTCATGGCTATATTAGTCAACAATTATATTTAAGAGGTTTGTTCTGGGCTGAATGTTTTTGGACCCTTCAATTTCAGTCGATCGTGCTGCGCCTTAGCCAATCCTCAGCGCGACGAGCAAGCCCGTTGTCACGAATCCTGCCGGCAGCAACAAGTGCACCCTGTTCGTGAGCGGCAGGCTTTCGACCCATCTAAAAAACAGGGCACCACCCATGATGCTGATGCAGAAGGCCAAAACCAGCCCGAAGGAACCGATGGCCGGCTGATGCGGGAAAAAGCGGAAGAATGTCGCGTTGACAATCAGGCTCAGGGGGAAGTGAACAAGGAATATGGAGTAGGAAATGCGCCCGAGATAAGTCAGGAAATTCGGCGCGGGCCAGTGATTGAGGGCGCCATATTGCCTGGCCAGCCCCAGCATCAGCATTACCACGCCCGCAACCGCGACCCGGGGGCGGAAATCCACCAGCAAGGCGGCCATCACCAGCATGCCCAGCAACGCGAGCCAGAAGGTGCGGTGCGGCCTGTTCGAAGCCCAATAGCTCAACACCCCGAGACCGTATGATCCGAAAAAATAGAAAGCGGTTTCATCCCAGGATTCATTCCGGTTGAACACGAAGAGCGAGGCCATGGTTAAGCCCGCAATCAGAACCGGCGCAGTGGCCTTCAGCTTCGGATAGCGGCGCTCGATCAGCCCGGATAGCCAGAGCAAGGCCACGGCAAGGGCAAACAACTGAAAATCGATCGCCACATACCAGACGCCCGCTGACAGGGCTTCCTGATCAAGCAGGCCCTGGAGCAAAAACGCATGAGCCAGAAGCTGGAGGAGATCAGGTGCGTCGGGAATGGAGTCGTGCACCATCCAGCCCCTTGCCAGCTCCGCACATCCGATCGCCAGGGTTAACGCGGCAAGATACGGCATGGCCAGTCGAACGTAGCGCCGTTTAATGGCCTGAACCGGGTCGGTGACGAGCGATGCTCCACACGGCGCCAGTTTTCCGGCCAGCAAAAAGCCCGCTACGACAAAAAAAACCTGAACCGCCATCCTGCCGTACTCGTAAAGCCAGTCGATCAGGCCGGGAATCAGCGGGTAGGCCAAATCCGACATGGGGCCGTAGAACGCCAGGTGATGCGATACAATCAGCAGGCAGGCGATGGCCTTGAGTGCATCCACAAGAGGCATTCTCGAAACATCAGTACGCATCGGCTTATGTCATTCGGTGTTATCGGCAAGGCGCCGTGAGGGACGTATAATACACCTCGTAGCGGACTCGCCCAACGGGTGAACCTGTTGCAGCAACGGAGTCGCCGGCCTTGAGGCCGGGTGGATGGCCTCCTTACTGGGGGGGCGAGTTTTCAAGCGTGAAAGGAAGTAGGGATGACCGGTGCGACCAATTCGCCTGACCCGCGCCTCGGCGGGATTTATATCCAGGGGACGACGGCACAGGACATGGAAGCGGCACGACGGAGTGTCCTGGATCAACTCGGTGCACTCGGCCTCGATCAGTATGTGAAGACGACTGACGAAGCGGATGTCGGTCGCCTCTGCATCAGGTTCCGGCTGCGTGAAGAGCTCGCCAGCGAGTGGGCGCCAGGCGGCGATACGATAGAGTTGTGCCAGAAGCTCAATCTCGACACCCAGGGCAATTCCAGCGATCTCGAACGGGAAATCCTGCTGGCCATGCTGCTGAGCCCCATTGCGTTTGAGTTTCCCAGCCATCAAGAACTCGCGTCGGCGGTTCGCATCAGGAAAAACATCGTCGAGGCGGCGCGCGGGACTGCGCTGGCCTTTCACACGACCGAGGCTGAACGGCCGGCGGATTACTGGACTTATGCCAAGGGCCGCGGATTCACGATTCTGCCCGGCAAGTCCCTGATCACGGCGCTGCAAAAAGCGACCCAGCCTGGCGTGTCGGGCGAGCTATACTCATTTTCCTGTTACCGGGCGACCGAGTACGTCATTCTGCTCGGCATCGCGCAGGAATTGATGACCTGCAACCCCGAACTGTTTCGCGAGTTGCAACGGCAGTGGGAAACCCGGGCAATCATGTCGGCCGAATTCCACGAGGTCTTTCTGCGCGAGTACGGTTCCATGAGCGAACCCCTGCCGGTGAAGTATTACGTTCCCGGAGATCGGCTCTGGTTTCGCAACCCTGACGATAATTCCTCCGACGTGACGGGATATGAGGGGTCGTGGGTGTTCTACCTCGGTTGCGGCTTGTTCACAAATTTCTGGAAGCGGGACAAACCGTACACGCTGACGTCGAAGTGCCTGGAGTTGTTTCACTGGCGGAACGCGACCTATCGGGATCAGGCCGGCGAGCTGCAGATCGACGAGACGGTCGTTGAACAGCGGGTGCGAAGCTCGATGAATGACCCGGCAGAGGTCGAGCGCATCCTCGGAATCATGCTGCGGCTCCGGGAGCCGAAAGGCGTGTACGCCGGTGGCTGCATCGATACCTCTCGCGAGTACCCGCGCTGGGTTTGCCCGGGCACGTCCGACATGGTGTTGCCCGGCCATTGAACCCGTAAAACTTGGGCGCCGGCCGTAGCGGCGGATCAGCCAGCGCTTGCGCCAGCCTCGATCCGGCGTAAATGCCTTCCCACCGCCAGAAATGCGCCGAGCCAGCCGAGCAGGGAGGCGAACAGCAGCAGGCCGAGTATATCGCTGGTGCCTAGGGGTAGCAGGCTAAATTGCGCGGCGTAGAGTTTTGCCAGGTCGGCTATGCCGACGTTGAGCAGATGCAGGCCAAGACTGACGATGAGCCAGGCGGCGAGGCCGCCGCCCAAGCCCTGAAGTACTCCATGGTAAAGGAAGGGGCGGCGGATGAAGGCATCGGTCGCACCGATCAGCGTGCTGATCTCGATTTCTTCGCGCCGTGACAGGATTTGCAGGCGGATGGTATTGCTGGTGATTACCACCAGGGCAAAACCGAGCAGGACGGCAAGAATCAGGGTGACATCGCGGCCGAGGCGCAGCATGGCGTTAAGGCGCTCTGCCCAGGCTGTGTCCAGCAGTACCTTGTCCACTTTGGGCGACTTCGCCAGATCCTTGCGCAGGTTTTCGAGCTCATCCGGGTTGATGCTTTTGGGTTCGATCACGAAGGCGTCCGGCAGCGGGTTCCGTTCCAGTCCCGCCGCCACGTCGACAAGCCCCGTGCTTTGCAGCAGCTCCTTCAACGCCTGGTCGCGCTGGATGAAGCGGAATTGTTCGATGGCATTGAGCTCCTTCAGCCGCGACTCGACCTGCCTGGCGCTGTCGGCATCTGCGCCGGGGGACAGGAACACGGTGATCTGGGGCTCCAGTCTGACGTTGCCGGCAACAACCTTGATGTTTTCGATCAGCGAATACAGGCCAAGCGGCAGGCTGAGCGTGACGCCAAAGACGATCACGGCAAGCAGGCTGGAAAAAGGCGCATGGGCGAAGCGGCCGAGGATCAGCCCCAGGGCGAGGCGGTGTTGGCTGAGCCAGTTCATCATATTAGCTCTCCCTGCTTCAGGTGTAACACCCGGCTGCTGTAGCGTGCGATCAGCGACTCGTCATGGGTGGCGATCAGGAGGGTGACGCCCACCTGGTTGAAGGATTTGAACATCTCCATGATTTCGCCGGCATACTCGGCGTCGAGATTGCCGGTCGGCTCGTCGGCCAGCACGATGGCCGGGCGGTTGACGATAGCCCGAGCCACGCACAGGCGCTGCTGCTCGCCGCCGGAAAGGGAAATCGGGTTCGCCTTTTCCAGTCCCAGCAGTTTTACCTTGTCAAGTGCGGCGCGGGCGCGCTTCATGCTCTCGGCGCGCGGCAGACCGGCGATATCCAGCGGCAGGATGACGTTTTCCAGCACGTTGCGGTCGTAGAGCAGTTTGTGGTCCTGGAAGATCAGGCCGAAGTTGCGGCGCAGGAAGGGAACGGCGCTGCTGCGCAACTTGCCGCTGTTCTGCCCGCTCACCACCACGCTGCCGGACGAGGGCTTCTCGATTGCGGCCACCAGTTTCAGCAAGGTGCTCTTGCCGGCGCCGGTCGGCCCGGTGATGAATGCCATCTCGCCGGGCGCTATGGTGAAGCTGAGATTTTTCAGCGCCTCATGGCCGCCGGGGTAGCGTTTGTAGACTTGGCTGAATGAGATCATTGGTGTTGTTTCATTGCGAGCATGCGCGCCGGTGCCGGAGGCAACTGCGCTTCAACGATAAAGCGCATCAAGTGGCTTTAAGAACGGGGCGGCCGGTTTGGCGTGCCGCAAACTCCAAGGCGGCGGCGATGTCCTCGGACTCCAAATAGGGATGGTCATCAAGAATCGTTTCCCTGGAAACTTCGGTTGCCAGCAAATCCGGAATGTCCTTGACGCAAATGCGCAAGCCGCGAATGCACGGCCTGCCGCCGCATTGATTGGGATTGATTGTGATGCGGTCCAGATGACCCATGTTGGCTTCCTGCACGTCGAATTATTCTGGATTATAGACTCAACACGATGTTTTGCCGATACTCTACATAAGTGCCAAAAGCTGCCGCTCACCATTTTTGAGGGGCGAAAAGGCCATTGCAATTCCTGCGGCGTCCAAATAAAGTTCCTTGGAATTGAGAAATAACGACAACCTGGAGCATAATTTTCCCATTACATGATCGAAGCTTGATAAGCTTTCATGGGTTTTCAAACCGTCGGAGCCCAAGCGCGATTCTGCGGTTGTCTAATATTTCCCTCGCAAATCGGCATCGGGGTATGCGCTGAGCCGATTCAAACAATTTGTTGCTGATCGCCGCGGCTCCCGGCTTTGTCGGGGATACTTAACTCGCTGCAAGGAGTCCACATGAAACTGAGCCAATGGCCAACACCTTTTTATTATAAATTCGGGGAGGACCTGAATGCTTTCGAGAGCGAACCTTGTCTGATCATCAGCAATGATGGTCATGAGTTGTCTGGAGATTTGACTCGTTTTTCTCCCGAAGAGGGTATCTTCGAAATCCTGCGTTTCAAGCAGACTGTCTTCAAGCCAAAGCCAGAGTTAATCAATCACCTGCGTCTTTTGCATCCAGTACATCTGATTAAAAAGACCCCCTTGCTTAATGAGCTATCCAGGGAAGTTTCTGATCCTTCCGAGAAACAGAGCTTCTCAATTTTGTTTACGAACGACAAAAAGCTGGATGGAGAAACTGTCGGCTTCGTGATTGATAAAACGGGACTTTATCTCTTTCTGGTTCACACGTCCGACACGGTTATTCGCTGTTTTATTCCTGCACTATCAATCAAACACTATGAAATCGGCAAAAAGATCGGCCAGATGCTGGTTGAAGAAAAGATTGCCACCGACAACGAAATCAACCTTGGACTTGAGAAACAGGCACAGCTGCGCAAACAGCGGCTGGGCGAATATTTGACCAGTGAACAGATTGTTACACCGGAACAGCTTGTTGCAGCACTTAAACGCCAGTCCGGAACTATTTTGAAACTTGGGGACGTGCTGATTAATGAGAAACTGATTACGCCGGAAATTCTGCAAGAAGCATTGGCCAAACAGAGGGCAGATAGAAAAAAACCTCTCGGCGAAATTCTGATCAACATGGGCGTGGTTGATATGGAAGTCATCCGGAGCATGTTGGCCAAGAAGATGGGCATACCATTTGTGAATGTCCGGAAATTCTATGTTGAGCCCAGCACGTTTGATCTTGTCCCGATTAGCATTATCAACAAATATGCCATCCTGCCGCTCTACCGTACCGATAACACGCTGGTGGTTGCGATGGAGAACCCATTGAATTGGGAACCCCTGAACGAAATTCGCATGGCAACCAATCTTGATGTCCTTCCCGTTTTGGCATCCGTTGATGATATTCATTTTATAATTAATGAGATGCGCAACGCGAAAGAAAATATTGACGATCTCGCCGCTGGCATGAGAACAGGTGAGAATGAAGAATCGCCAAAGGAAAGCATCGCAGAAACGGACAATACCTTGGTTGGGGTAGTCAACAAGATGATCCTTGATGCACACCAACAGGGTGTGTCGGACATCCATATCGAGACGTATCCGGGTATACGCAATACGACTGTGCGGTTTCGCAAGGATGGGATGATCAGAAAGTATTTTGAATTTCCGCCGAGCTTCAGAAACGCGCTGATTTCCAGATTAAAGATCATGGCGAAACTGGATATTACTGAAAAACGCAGACCGCAGGACGGAAAAATCGAACTCAAATATAGCTTGGCAGACAAAATCGAACTTCGCGTTGCCACAATTCCAACGGCCAATGGACTCGAAGACATTGTCATGCGCGTGCTTGCTGGTGCGGAGCCTATTCCGCTGGCAAAGATTGGGTTGCCAGACGATGTGCTGGGGAGAATCAAGGAATTGGCGGTGAAACCTTACGGTCTTTTCCTGATTTGCGGGCCGACCGGGTCGGGGAAAACGACCACATTGCATTCCGTACTTGGATTTCTCAATACTCCGGACCGCAAAATATGGACGGCTGAGGATCCTATCGAAATCACTCAGGAAGGTTTGCGTCAGGTGCAGGTCAATCCGGATATCGGCTGGACTTTTGCCGCGGCAATGCGCAGCTTCTTGCGCGCCGACCCGGATGTCATCATGGTTGGCGAGATGCGTGACATCGAGACAGCAAAAATTGCCATCCAGGCTTCCTTGACCGGCCATATGGTTTTTTCAACTTTGCATACCAACAGTGCGGCAGAAAGCATGGTGAGGTTGCTTGATCTGGGCATGGATCCCTTTAACTTCTCTGACGCGCTGGTCGGCATTCTGGCGCAGCGTTTGGCCAGGCGATACTGTAATTCCTGTAAAAAAACCTATACGGCTACGAATGAAGAAATTCAGACATTGGCTGAGGAATATTGCCTAAATACACCACTCAATCCCGCTGACGTATTGCAGCAGTGGCAAAAAACATACCTTAATGAAGCGGGAGGATTTCCACTTTATTCAGCCAGCGGATGCCGTGAATGCGAAGGGACAGGGTACAAGGGCAGGATAGGATTGTATGAATTCCTGGAGGCGACTGCGCCTATCAAGAAGCTGATTCAGCATCAAGCAACGGTTGAGGAACTACAAGTCGCTGCCATCCATCAGGGCATGCGCACTTTAAAGCAGGCCGGGATTGAATTGGTTCTGCAAGGGCATACCCATATTTATCAAATCAGGTCTGTCTGCACTTAGACCGTGTTGCGCGGAATGGTATGGCCAAGCCGCGCGGCACGGCAGCGGCGATTGATGAACTAGATGCCCAGGAACAAGGGTGTTCCAAATTTTGTGTAAACTCGGCTTCCCCCCGCTGCAGCGACATCTGTCGATCAAACGTCCGCTCCTGCAAACGATGACCGTCTCCTTTGGGTTAGCGGAAGTTCGCAACCTCTAAAATATCAACCCGATTTGGGATGAGCTTGGGTTGCCTCGACTTTTTTATTCAAACAGTGCCTCAACAAATTCGCGGGCGACAAAGGGCCGCAGGTCGTCGAGCTGCTCGCCGACGCCGATGAATCTCACCGGGATCGGACGGGTCTTGGCGATGGCGGCGATGACGCCGCCCCTGGCCGTGCCGTCGAGCTTGGTCAGGACCAGCCCAGTCACTTGCAGCGCATCGTCGAAAGACTTGACCTGGGCGATGGCATTCTGGCCGGTGTTGGCGTCGAGCACCAGGATGGTCTCGTGGGGGGCACCCGGTTCGGCCTTGGCGATGACGCGCTTGATCTTTCTCAGTTCTTCCATCAGGTGCAGCTGGGTGGGCAAC
>JAIOJM010000257.1 GCA_019911785.1 Sulfuricella sp.
GCGCAACGCCAACAGCGGCCTCGTGGTCGACGTTACCCCCGCCGACTATCCCGGCCATCCGCTGGCGGGCATAGACTTTCAGCGCCACTGGGAGGAACGCGCTTTCGAGCTGGGCGGCCGGAATTACCAGGCGCCGGGGCAGCTGGTGGGCGATTTTCTGGCGGGCAAGCCTTCCACGGCATTCGGCTCGGTGCTGCCTTCCTATACGCCCGGCGTGCATTTGGGCGATCTCAGCACCGCCCTGCCGGATTACGCCATCGAGGCGATACGCGAGGCCATCCCCGCCTTCGAGAAACAGATCAAGGGTTTTTCCATGCACGATGCCGTGCTGACCGGCGTGGAAACGCGCACCTCATCCCCCGTCCGCATCAAGCGGAACGACGATTACCAGAGCCTGAACACACGGGGACTGTTTCCGGCGGGAGAGGGCGCGGGCTACGCCGGGGGCATTCTTTCAGCGGCGGTGGATGGGATCAAGGTGGCTGAGGCAGTGGCCTTGAGCATGGTGCGCGAGGCTGCGCATGGCGGCTTGTAGTGATGTACGGGACCACTTCTCGATTCACTGGCCGCTATCCAAGCTGAATTTATGCTCGGCAAAGAGCCTGACACAAGCATTAACGACATCGGGATCATATAACTTCCCTTTGTTTGTAGTGATTTCATTGATCGCGGCATCCAACCCACGAGACGCACGATAAGGCCGGTGGCTCGCCATAGCCTCAACCACGTCCGCCACCATCATAATTCTGGCTTCAAGGATAATATCCTGCTCCTTCAACCCTTGTGGATAGCCGGAGCCATCAAGCCGCTCATGGTGTTGCAAAACGGCATCGGCCACCGGCCAGGGAAATTCCAGATCTTTCAGGATGTCATACCCGGAGCGCGAGTGGACCCTGACCATGGCGACCTCGATGTCGGACAAGGCGATGGGCTTGCTCAGTATCTCGGCCGGCACGGCGATCTTGCCGATGTCGTGGAGATAACCGATGACATGCAGCCCTTCGACCTGCCGTTCGGGCAGACCCATTTCCTTGCCGATGGCGCAGGCCAGTTGCGCCACGCGCCGTTCGTGCCCTGCGGTATAGGGGTCGCGCAACTCCAGCATACGCGCAACGGCTTCGACCGTGCCGTCCAGGGATTTCCTCAGGCTTCCGAGAGTGGCGTGCAGCCTCTTGTCCAGGCGCAGGGTGCGCACGCCTATGGCGACATCGCCGGCGACCTCGGACAGGAACTTGACCGCTTCCTCGTCAAAACCATTCTGTTGCCCGGAATAGACCGCCAGCACGCCCATCGCCTCGCCGTCGGCGATCAGCGGCACCGCCGCCGCGGATTTCATCTGCCAGGTTCGCACGATTTCCCGCCAGGGCAAATAGCGCGCATCGTTCTCGACGTCAGCGACGACTGCCGGCTTCCCTTCGCGGGCAGCGACGCCCATGACCCCGCCGCCAAGCGCGGAGTCATCCCAGCGGATGTCCAGTGCGGATATCATCGCCTCGCTGAAGCCCGTCCAGGCGACGGGCTTCAGCACGTAGTCCGGCAGCCTGAGGCCGATGATGACGCCAACGATGTCCTCAAACCCTTTCAGCGCCTCGCACACAAAGCGGTACAACGCCTCCTCGCTCGTGGCGACCAGCAAATATTCGTTGATGCTACGGATGGTAAGCAGCAGGAGATTGAACCGGTTGAGCTTGACCTCGTGCGCCTTGCGCTCGGTGATGTCGAGCATGTAGATGCGGATCAGGCCGCTTTCCGGAACCGGGTAAAGGAATTGCTCGAATGTTAAGTTCCCGACCCTGACCTCGCGCACTACCTCCTGCCGCTCGCCGCTCCCCATAGCGGCCGAGACGTCCCCCAGCACGCCGAGGGCGGGCTGCGCTGCGGCCAGCTCCGGAAAAACCCTCTCGGCCGCCGGGTTCAGGTAAGTGATCTCCCCGGCGGCATTGACCTCGAGCACGGGGTTGGGATTCATCCTGGGGAAGGATGCCAGCCGCAGAATCTCTTGCTGGGTTTGCTGCCGGTCCAGGGCATGATGGATGTGCCGCAGCAACTTGTCGATTTCGTAGGGTTTCAGCAGATAGGAGAATGCGCCCTTGTTGGTCGCCTCAACCGCCGTGTCCAGTGAGGCATGACCGGTCAGGATGATGGCCTCGGTGAGGGGCGAATTGGCCTTGATCTTTTCCATCACCTCGATCCCGGACATGTCCGGCAGCTTGAGGTCGATCAACGCCGCGTTCACAAAAGCGCGCTCTGCCTCCGCGATTCCCTCAGCCCCGGTTCCTGCGGCCGCCGCCTCATAGCCCTTGAGGCGCAGGATGTCGGAGAGCGTCTTCCTGAGATTCGCGTCGTCGTCCACCACCAGAATTCTGGGGTTATTTTTCACTTTGAAGCCACCTCACCGGCCAGAATCTCGACACGGTTCCTGCCCTGCTCCTTCGCCCGGTAGAGTGCATCATCCACCCTCTTCAGCAG
>JAIOJM010000258.1 GCA_019911785.1 Sulfuricella sp.
GGCTCTGCTCCTGCAAGCGTTTATTCATCTCTTCAATGGCGAGCCTGAAGTACTCGGAGCGAGGAACATGCAACAATTTTGCGCCATTATCAGCCGCCTTGAGCAGCGGGTCGGGTAGGCGCACTGAGACCGTAGTCATAATAGTATTCTCATGTTGAATTCGATTCTGAATTACAGAGTACAACATGAAAACCTGTTCGTCAATTCGCTCATAAGTACAAACAAAAAAACGGGCCTCCGAAGAGGCCCGTTTTAATCTTCACAAATCCAACCGGACTAAGCCGGCGGGAAATTAGAAGCTGTGACGCATGCCCAAGGACCAAACGCTCGGATCCTGGCCAGCAGCGGCGGGTGTGAACTTACCGCCGGCACCGCCCTGGCCGAGACCGTAGCTAGAATTGGTATCGTTGTTCATCTTGCTGTACAAGGCATAGACCGAAGTACGCTTGGAGAAGTTATGATCAACACCAATGACCCACTGATTGGCGCCAGTATCGGCGACATCGCTTTCACCAGCTTTAGCATATTGCGCTTTGAGAACGTTGTTACCCATCGTATAGGCAGCGTTCAAGAGCAACGCGTTGCGGTTAAGAGCGCCGGTTGGGCTAGTTGTGGAATTGGCTTTAATGCCTTCCCAGACAAACCCAAGCTTGACGGCGCCAACCGTGTAACCCAAGCCCAGCTTGGTGGCATGCGCTTCGCCGCCAACGGTAACGGCAGGCAAGCCAGCGCCGGAGGAAACCGCATCGGTAGTATCGGAGGCCTTCTCATAGGACAAGGAAGCGAACATCGGGCCATTGCTATAGATGCCGGCCAGGGAATAAGCGGAAGGATTGCTCGTTGTACTGTTGCCGGACTCGTTGGCAGCAACAGTTGCGGCTGCAAAGTGGAAACCACTCCAGGTCGGGGAGATGTAAGCTGCAACGTTACCCAGACGGGAATCAAAATAAACCGTGTTGTTGACGTTGCCGATAACGGCGTTGTAGTCGCCCATGGTGTCGCCGAACAAGTCCAGGCTGCCGGTGGCGAGCTTGTACGGGGTATCATGCTTGCCGAGGATCACGGTGCCGGCAGCCTTGCTGCTCAGGCCGACGAAGGAGTTGCGCGTCATGAAGCTAGAGGTAGCATTAGTATCCAGGTCGACGCCGGTTTCCATCTGCCACACAGCGCTCAAACCGTTGCCCAGGTCTTCCGTGCCCTTGAAGCCGAGGCGGGAGGAGTTGCTGGAAATCGCAACGGTATTCTCCGCGGTGCCACCGGTGCCTGGATCACGCGCGTCGATAGATGCATGCGCGACGCCATAAATCGTCACGTTACCGGAATCAGCCATCGCAGCAGCAGGAGCGATCGCAGCAGCAACTGCCAAAGCAATAAGTTTCTTGTTCATGTATAAATCTCCTTAAGAGTAGGGTTTTGCAACGAGGCTCTTCATCGAGCCCTGTCCTTTACAGACAACTTCATTATCACTACACCCCATTCGGATTCCAAGCACCAGTCGATAAAAATGTCTTGTTTTTCGTTACCGGGGGAAAATGTGTTGTTTTTTTGCAACGGGACCCGAAATCATGATGGCAGGAAAAAAACCTTTCACCGCAGAGGACGCGGAGGAAAACGGAGTTTGTCGGACTTGCTCATACCGGTACTGCCTCGGCAAGAACCTGGTCACGGAAGCTGTCCGGCAAAGCTTTAGGGGTCAGCACGTCAACCGGCACCCCGAGCAGCGCCTGCAGCCTGTTCTGGATGCGTGCAATATCCATCAGGGTTGTTTCCGCCGTTGGCTCAACCAATAGATCCAGGTCGCTACCGTCGGCATCTCCGCCATGCAGAACGGAACCAAATACGCGAACGTTCCTGACATGATGTCGCGTCGCGATTTCACGAATGGCGGCACGGTTAGACTGAAGGGCTTGAGAAGGGCGCATCGGATTTCCTTAGAATGGGGTCTGCTTCGCCTTTAAATTTATCCTAAAACGGCTACCCACACAATAAACGAAAGCTCGCCAAAGTCCGTTGCATGTAACGCCGATCGCTCTTATAATGTTACATGTAACTATTCATTATGGAGAGGGTCATGAGGACAAACACGTCAGAACGGGTGCAAAAGCACCGCATGGCATTGCGGGCCGCCGGGTTGCGACCCGTGCAAATTTGGGTTCCCGATACCCGTCGAGCCGGGTTCGCCGAGGAATGCCGCCGTCAATCACTCGCCTTGCTTGGCGATGCGCACGAGCGTGAAACCTTGGACTGGCTGGAAGCTGCGGCTGACACGGAGGGTTGGGAATGAGACGCGGCGATCTGGTCACGATTGCCTTGCAAGGTGACTATGGCAAGCCGCGTCCGGCACTGGTCATCCAGTCTGACCTATTCGACAAGCATCCCTCTGTCACGATCTTGCCCGTGACGGGCGAGCTTCGAGAGGCTCCTCTGTTCCGCATCACTGTCAAACCTGGCGATGGGAACGGCCTGCGCAAACCATCGCAAGTGATGGTCGATAAACCGCAGACGGTGCCCCGCGAGAAAATAGGGGAAACATTTGGCCGCCTCGACGACGATGACATGCTCGCAGTGAATCGTGCCTTAGCGGTTTTCCTGGGGTTCGCGTGAAAACGAATGCGTCCAGCCGAATCTCGCGCATTGGTGATGGAACACAATCCGGGTTTATTCTTGAAAAATCAGTTATCCACAGATGAACACAGATTTTCGCTGATTAAACAATGAGTAAGATTGGATAAGTGACGCACCTTTTGGGTGATGCGCTACTCACCCACAAGCATATGAAAATCTGCGTTAATCTGTGTAATCTGCGGATGAAACTGCGATTTTTAGGTTAATTAGCTACCGGCTTCTTTCTGGTGAAAAATAGACAAAATATAGACCGGCTCGCCATCATGGTAACGGTACTTTGCCACATACCCCCCATCACCAAAATCGATGACGAGTTCGCGAAATTCGGGAGGCATATCATCTTCTGGACGACCTGCATGCGGGTATTTATCAAGCACACGCACCCCTTGAATAATCGTCGCCGCAGCCCGACGCGCTGCCAGTGGGTTTTTTGCCCTCAAAAAATCACGTAATCGCTCTAAATCACGCAGCGCCTGCGCGGAAAGAATTACTCGTGGCATAAAGGCGGTTCTTTTTCTTCGTCCGTACCCCAAGTTTCAAGCCAAGCCAGAGCCTCGTCTCCAGTCACATGCAGCCCAGTTTCCTGAAACTCCTGCCAAGCCTTGAGCGTATCTTGCCGGAGCTGTTCGCGCTTCTCTTCCCTCTCGACGTACTCGCGGATCGCTTCCTGCATCAACCAATGGGTTTTACGTCGGCGCGCTTCGGCCAAGTGTTGCAAACGGGATTTCAAAGCGGGTTCCAGTTTGACGCTAGCAGTAAGCATTCTTTCCGTAGCCATAATATTCTCCAAAGTATTACTTAATAATACTTGGCAACGACAAAAGATACAAACCGAACGCTTACGCGCCTAGGGAAGCTCTGATTTATTTGTCGCACCGGTGAAAGCCGGTGTCCAGTGCTTTGAATTTTTTAGATTCCGGCTTCCGCCGGAATGACGACGTTACATTTCTTCAGCGCCTCCTTAGCCGAACAGCCGCGCCAGCTCGACACCCGGGTCATCCGCCCGCATGAAGGCCTCGCCGACCAGGAAGGCGTTGACGCCGTGGCCGCGCATCAGCTGCACGTCCGCCGGCTTGAGGATGCCGCTTTCGGTGATGACGATGCGCTCGGCGGGAATGCGCGGCAGCAGGTCGAGGGTGGTTTCGAGGCGGGTTTCGAAGGTGCGCAGGTTGCGGTTGTTGATGCCGATCAGCGGGGTCTTGAGCTGCAGGGCGGCATCCAGTTCGGCGGCGTCGTGCGACTCCACCAGCACTGCCATGCCGAGTTCGTGAGCCAGGGCTTCGAGTTCTTTCATCTGCGGTAATTCCAGTGCCGCCACGATCAGCAGGATGGCGTCCGCGCCCATGGTGCGCGCCCGGCACACCTGGTAGGGGTCGATCATGAAGTCCTTGCGCAGCACCGGGAGCGTGCAGGCGGCGCGCGCTTCGACCAGGTGATTCTTGCTGCCCTGGAAGAATTGCACGTCGGTCAACACCGACAGGCAGGCCGC
>JAIOJM010000259.1 GCA_019911785.1 Sulfuricella sp.
ACATGCCCAGCTCCGGCGCGGTGTATCTCGAAGGGCGCGACACTTCCACGCTCTCCGGTACGGAACTGGCGGAACTGCGCCTGCGTAAGCTGGGTTTCGTGTTCCAGTTCCATTTCCTGCTGCCCGAATTCAGCGTGCAGGAAAACGTCATGATCCCGATGCGCAAGCTGGGCGAACACAGCGACAAGGAAATCCGCAGACGCTCCGCCGAGCTGCTGGCCGAACTGGGGATGGGACCGGAGCTGGACAAGAAGCCGGAACAGCTCTCCGGCGGCCAGCGCCAGCGCGCCGCCATCGCCCGCGCGCTGGCCAACGACCCGCTCATCGTCCTGGCGGACGAGCCGACCGGCAACCTGGACACCCGCAACGGCCAGATCGTGTTCGACATCTTCCGCAGGCTGGCCGAGGAAAAGGGCCAGGCCGTCATCACCGTGACCCACGACGTGCAGCTGTCCGCCCTGACCCAGCGCCAGGTTCGCCTGGTGGATGGGAAGATCGTTGCCTGATAGCCTTGCTTACCCATTTTTGAAGCATTAAAGTAGCGGGGCGATAACTCAATAATGATCATTGCGCACATGGGGGAGGAACGATGACCGGCAATTTGCTGAACCGCACGCGTCACATTGCCGCGCTGCTCGGCGTGCTTATCCTGCCGGTCCATCCCGCGACTGCAGAGACAGTCGAAGTAAAGCTCCCCACCGGCATCATCGCCACCGCCGACTTCCGCGCCGGCCAGCCGTCGCGCCCCACCGTCCTGCTGCTGCATGGCTTCCTCCAGACTCGCCACGCGCCGCCGATGAGTTCCCTGGCGAACACCCTGGCCGACCAGGGTTATACCGTGCTGACCCCCACCCTTACGCTCGGCATCAACCGGCGCTCCAAAAGCCTGGCCTGCGAGGCAGCGCATCCCCACGATCTGGAAAGCGATGTCGGCGAGATCGGCTTCTGGGTCGACTGGCTGGCCGGTAAGGGCCTCCGCGACATCGTCCTGGTCGGCCACAGTTCGGGCAGCCTGCAGATCCTCGAATATCTGGTAAAAACGCCCAGCCCGGCAGTACGGATGGCCGTACTCACCAGCCTGATCCCGATCATCAGCGACCGCAGTGAGCGCCAGCACACCCTCGACCTGCTCAGGAAAAAACCGAAAGCTGCCGAGCAAGGCCTGGCGCGCTACACGCTGGTCTACTGCCGGAAGAACTATGCCGCCCCGCCCCGCGCCTACCTGTCCTACGCCACCGTCGATGCCGACCGGGTCCTGGCAAACCTGGGCAAGACCAGAGTGCCGGCCGAAGTCATCGTCGGCGCGACCGATACCACTATGGATGCCGGCTGGCCGGAAAACATGCGTGGCCGCGGCGTGCCGGTCACGATCATTGAAAAAACCGGCCATTTCTTCGATGGCGCGCAGGAATTCGATCTGACCGACAAGGTCGAGGCCTTGCTGAAAAATCTGCCCACAGGAAAATAGCCCATGCCTCCACGCGGGCTGCCACGTTTCTGGCCTTTCACGATCAAGGCCTATGCACTGGGCTTCATCCTCCTGATGTCCCTGGTACTGGGCGCCTTGGGATGGGGGATGCAGTACCGGCTTGACACGATCCGCGCCGACGCCCAGAAACGCAATCAGCAGGCGGCACGCGCGGAACTGGCTGTGGCCACGACTCGCCTGATCGGCGAAACAAGGCAAAAAGGACAAAGTATCGCCGCCCAGGACGAGACTCGCCAGCAACTGGCCAACCCGGCTTATTACGGCTACTGGCGCGATAACCGGGCGCTTGGCGACGGCCTGCTGCCGGCCCATGTCAAAGCCGTTGAAATCTACAACCGCCATGGCAGGGCACTGGCCGAACGCCCGATCGGCGACATGCCGCATGCCATACCCGCTCAGGACAGCGCGGGGTTTCTCATCCGCCAGGGCGGCCGCGACTATCTGTATATTTTTTCCCCGATTCTTGGCATTGAAGCCAACCCCAATTCGGTGCTCGGCACCCTCGCCATCAAGCTCGACTTCATGCGCGCCCTCAAGGAGGAACAGCGCTTCAACCATGTCAGTGCCGATAGCCTGCGCATCCGCCTCGACGGCCAGGAAAGCCTGCCGCTGAACCAGATTTCCTCTCGCCTGACTTTCATGCTGGCGTCCAACCCGGAAAGCGTGGCCCTGGCCGATACCATCAGCCAGTTCCAGCGCCAGGGCATCATCGTGCTGATCGGCCTGTTTCTGGTTTTTTACCTGATGCTGGCCTCTCTCCTGGCGGCCCCGCTACACCGCCTGTCGCTGCATATCGACGCCCTGCGCGAAGGCCGGGGCGGATTGCTGGCGAAGAGCTTCACCCGCAGCCTGCCGGTGGCCGAACTGGAGAAAGTACGTCATTCGCTGAACGATTACCAGAGCGAGCTGGAACAAATGCACCACAGCCTGAACGAGAAAAACGACGAACTCTGGACGCTGGCGCACCATGACCCGCTCACCGGCATCTATAACCGGCGCGGCTTCGAGGAGGACTGGGAACATGTGCTGTCGGTGTCGTCCGGCCATCGCCTCGAAGTCTCCTTGCTCCTGTTCGATTGCGATCATTTCAAGGCCATCAACGACACCTACGGCCATCAAACCGGCGACCAGGTTATCCAGGCCATCACCCGCACGTTGCAAAACACGCTGCACCACGGCGACCGGCTCTACCGCCTGGGCGGCGACGAATTCGCGACCCTGTTTCTGGATATCGACCCCAATCTCGCCCTACAGGCCGCGGAGCGGTGCATCGAAGCCGTCAGCCAGCATGACTTTTCCAGCCTGGGCATCAGGGAGCCGGTGCGCATCAGCGCTGGCCTGGCCCATGCTTCAGCCACCGACACCGAAACCCTGGACACCCTGCCGAAGCAGGCCGACATCGCGATGTACCGTGCCAAACGTCCTGGCAAGCAAAAAATCGCCGTTTACGATGACAGCATGGCCAATGACGCCAGCGTCCTTTTCTCGACCGGCGTGACAAACGCAGTGTTCGATGCCATCGCGACAGGCGAATCGATCGAAATGCACTACCAGCCGATAGTCAATCTGGCCAACGGCGAGGTGGATTACCATGAGGCACTGGTGCGCATCCGCGAAGGCCATGAGCTGATCATGCCTTCCTCGATCTTCCCCATCATCGAAGCACGACGGCTTGAAGCGGAATTCGACCTCGCCATCATCGGGCGCATCGAAAAGGACCTCGAACAAGGCAAAATTCCACCCCGGACCGGCATCTCGCTCAACGTATCCGGCCCCGGCGTGATCCACCCGAAAATTATCGGGAAGCTCCTGGAACTGGGCCGCTTCCTGGATCGCTACCATCTGACCATAGAAGTCACCGAAACGGCCTTGATCACCCAGCTCCATCAGGCATCCGCCAATCTCAACAAACTTCGGCAAGACGGTTTCAAGATTGCGCTCGACGACTTCGGCAGCGGCTATTCATCACTCGGCTATCTGGCCAACATGCCGGTCGACATCATCAAGTTCGACATCTCCATGGTTCGCCATCTCGATGCCGGCGGCCGGCAAGGCCTGATCGTCGAGAATCTGGCCGCCATGGTCATCAAGGCAGGCTATCACCTGGTCGCCGAGGGCATCGAAACCGAAAAAACCTTGCAAAAAATCGTGGAAATCGGCTTCTCGCGAGGCCAGGGCAATCTGTTCGGACGTCCGGAAAAAACCTGCCG
Source organism: Sulfuricella sp. (assembly GCA_019911785.1). The sequence continues at coordinate 3,700 of JAIOJM010000259.1, forward strand.
GGACGGCGCCAAATTTTCGTTGTAAAGGGTTAATCCTAAAAAACTTAGTTGAACCGCAGAGACGCAGAGGCGCTGAGGAAAAACAATGAGTTATGGTATTGCACGACCTCACCCATTTGGAGAAACAGAAGATCGTTGTAACCCATTCATTTCTCTGCGCCTCCGCGCCTCTG
>JAIOJM010000260.1 GCA_019911785.1 Sulfuricella sp.
GGAAACTGCCGGATTTCCCGCCCCTGATGAATTTCGGATATTTCCCAAGCACTTGACGGACTCCATGAAAGCCTGGCCGATTCTAGCACGCCGCCACCTGCATGGCATAAACCCCGCGTTCGGGAACTTATATTGCGGTAATGGCCTCTTTTGTTTTATGCTTCCATGTAATCGCACAAGAAAACCAATACAAAAAAAAATCATGAGGCACTGCCTGCGCAATCTCATCCTCGGCTTTCTGCTGCTGTGGCTTCCGCTGCAGGGGTTCGCCGCGGCCGGGATGTCGTTCTGCCGTCACGACCACACCCCCCCGCCAGCAATACAGGCCGGGGTGCAAGACCATCATGTTGGCCATGATTGCAGCCATGATCAGGACACCCCCTCTGCCACACCCCAAATGCAGTGCGACAATTGCGGCTATTGCCACCTGGGCGGCGCGCCCGCTCTGCTGCCCACGCCCTCCGGCCTGAGCGACAACGCCAGCTTCTCTTTCAAATTCGCTTTTGACACACACTTCCCTCTGTTCTTTCCAGAACAACCTCAGCGACCCCCTCACGCGCGCTTCTCCTGAATTTACTTCCCGAATTCGATCTATAAAGTAACGACCAGCCAACGGATTGATCCGGTCATGGGCTATCGTACAAGGAGCACGTCATGAAAAAAGCGCTGACCACCCTCATCGCCGCCCTCGCCATGCTGGCGGCCATTCCCAACCTTCATGCCGCCGATACGGCCAGCGGCAGGGGCACGATCAACAAGGTCGACAATGCCGCCGGTTCCGTGAACATTTCCCACGAAGCCATTCCTGCCATCAAGTGGCCCGCCATGACCATGGACATCAAGGTCGCCGACAAGAAAATCCTGTCGGGTGTAAAGTCCGGCCAGACAGTCACCTTCGGCCTGATCAAGGACCCCAAGGCAGGTTACGTGATCTCGCACATCGAGCCGGCAAAATAAGCCTCCGGGTGGGAGGCCGCATGGCTCCCACCCGCACGCATCGAAAGGACAGAGGCCATGAAACCTCCTCGCCATCCCTTTAACCCGGATAATCCATTGGCCGTTGAGACATTGCAAAATCAAGGGGTTGTAGGTCGGGTTTTAACCCGACATGTCGGGCTGAAGCCCGACCTACGTTCCAATGGATTATTTTGGTTTAAGTCAGGCGGACTGCGGCTGATCGCGCTTGCGCTGACGTTAGCCGTAGCGCCGGCACTGGCCGAACCCCCTGCATCGCTGCCCGGCGCCAATCTGGAAAGCCTGCTCGAACTAGCGCGCAGCCAGAACCCCGAGTTCGCCACCATGCGCTACGAAGCGGAAGCGGCAGCGGAGCGGGTTTACCCCGCCGGCGCTCTGCCCGACCCGACGCTGCGCACCGAGCTGCGCGACATCACCAACCAGGGCACGGAGGCCAGCCCCAACCTGCTGCCTGGCCGGATCGGCAGCACCAAATACACCCTGATCCAGCCCGTGCCGTTCTGGGGCAAACGCGATCTGAAGCAGGATGTGGCAGAAGCCCAAGCCAATCAGGCCAGGGGCAGCGCGTCGGCGAACTGGGAGGAACTGGCGGCGCGCATCAAGACCGCCTATGCCCAGTATTATGTGCTGGTACATACCGAGGCCCTGACCCGGGAAATCCTCGGCTTGGTCGGCAGCCTGGAACAGATCACCCAGGCGCGCTATGCCAGCGGCCTGGCGCCGCAGCAAGACGTGATCCGCGTTCAGGTCGAACGGACCAGCATGCGCGGCGAACTGGTGGCGATCGGCAACGAGCGCCACCATGCTCAGGTCAAGCTCAACACTCTGCTGAAACGGCCGGCGATGGCGTCCCTGGCCGATCCCGAACGCTTGCGTCCGATTCCGTCGCCAGCCAAACTCGATCATGGCGCGCTGGAAGAGCGCCTGCGCAGCCGCAACCCGCAGCTTTTCGTCGAGGAAGCGCGCGTTACCGCCGCCGCCAAAAACCGCGAACTGGTTTACCGCAACCGCTATCCTGATTTCAACCTGGGTCTGTCGCCGATCCAGACCGGCGGCCGGATCAACGAATGGGAGCTGATGATCGAGCTCAACATCCCGCTGCAGCAGGAAAGCCGCCGCTCGCAGGAACGCGAAGCACAAGCCATGCTGGCGGCAGCCGAATCTCGCAGGGAGTCTACCCAGAATCAGCTGCTCGCCGATCTGGCCGAAAACATCGCCGCCCTCGATACGGCCCGCTATTCCGAGAACCTGACCCGCACCAGCTTCCTGCCCCAGGCCGAGCTGAGCTTCAAGGCGGCGCTGGCCGGCTATGAAACCGGCAAGCTGGATTTCGCCACCCTGCTCGACGCCCAGCGCCAGATCCGCAAGGCCAAGCTGGACGCCCTCAAGGCGCAGGGTGAAATGCAAATCCGGCTGGCCGAAATCGAACGACTGTTGGGAGAAGACCTATGAACAAGACCACGGCAATCGCGCTGGCGGCAGTCATGGCGACAGCGCTTGGCGCCGGCTACTGGCTGGGCAACCAGGACGCGTTCGGACCCGGCGCAACGCCGACAGCGCAAGTAGCCAGCAGCGCGCCGGCCAAGAAGGAGCCCAGGCTCCTGTTCTACCGCAACCCGATGGGCCTGCCCGACACATCGCCGGTACCGAAGAAGGACGAGATGGGGATGGACTACATCCCGGTCTACGATGGTGAAGAGGACAGCAGCCCCGAAGCAGCCAAGCAGGTCAAAATCAGCCCCGAGAAAATCCAGAAACTGGGCGTGCGCACCGAGGCCGCCAGCCTGCGCGATCTGGCACGCAGCATTCGTGTTGTCGGCCGGGTCGAAGCCGACGAACGCCTGATCTACACCGTGGCCCCCAAATTCGAGGGCTGGATCGAGAAGCTGCACGTCAACACCACCGGCCAGGCAGTCGGCAAGGGCCAGCCCCTGCTCGAGGTATACAGCCCGGAACTGGTGTCGGCGCAGAAGGAATACGCCGTCGCCCAGCAAGGCCAGCGTGACCTGAAGAACGCCAGTTCAGAGGCGCAGGCGGGGATGAAACAGCTCGCCGAATCCAGCCTGACCCGCCTGAAAAACTGGGACATCTCCGACGAGCAGATCCAGGCCTTGAGCAAAAGCGGCGACAGCAAACGCACCCTCACCTACCGCTCGCCGGCCAATGGCATCGTGATGGAGAAGAAAGCGGTGCAGGGCATGCGCTTCATGCCCGGCGAAGTGCTGTACCAGATCGCCGACCTGTCTGCGGTGTGGATCATCACCGACGTGTTCGAGCAGGATCTGGCGCTGGTCAAGCCGGGGCAGAATGCCAGGGTCAAGGTCAACGCCTACCCCGGCAAGGAATTTTCCGCCAGGGTGGCCTATGTCTATCCCACCCTCAACGCCCAGACCCGCAGCGTGCCGGTGCGGCTCGAACTTGCCAATCCGGGCGGCCTGCTCAAGCCGGCAATGTATGCCGATGTCGAACTGGCTGCGACCAGCCGGGGCAAAGTGCTGACCGTTCCGGCTTCGGCGGTGCTC
>JAIOJM010000261.1 GCA_019911785.1 Sulfuricella sp.
GATGATCAGCCGGCTGCTGAAAAATTTTCAGGATCAGGGCCTGGTTGCGCTGGGCCGGGAACAGATCAGAATTCTCGATGCAGCCGTGCTGCGCAACATTGCGCAAGCTTCGTCGTGAATGTAACCAAAGTCACAGACGCGACCCCGGAATGTCGGATAACATGCAGATTCGTAAGTCAACTCGCTGAAAGGAACCGAAGATGAAAGCAAATGTGGGTGGGATCGACAAGGTGTTGCGCATTGTCGCCGGCGTTGCCCTGCTGGGGTTGGGGCTGGCCGGCGTGTTGCCGCTGTGGGTTGGCCTGATCGGCATCGTTCCCCTGGCCACCGGGCTGATGAACTGGTGCCCGGCCTACGCCTTGTTCGGCATGAGTACTTGCAAGGTGGAAAAAAAGAAGTAAATCAGCCGGCCAGGTTTTAAATAAAAAAGGCGCAGGATTTCTTGAATCCTGCGCCTTTTTACATTTTTCTGACTACCTGACTTTATCGCTGATCGCGCTCTCGCCGTGCGCGAATTCAAGGCGAATACGCCCCTCTCCAATGCCGCCCTTCGGGCCACCTTGCCGGCGGCAAGGGTTCATCGGCTACCGTAAAATCAGATTCACGTCTATAGGCTATTTTGTGTAGTCGACCGCAACAAACATCCAATATCTTCAAGGCGCCTGCTCTCCTATCATGCAAATAAGCCAATAAGGCTCGCTTACAGCAAAAGGAGGGTCAAATGATTCAATCCCGACGCAATTTCTTGCGCGCCCTGCCGGCCATCACCGTCGGAGCGGCGTTGGCTCCGGCTCCGGCCATCGCTTCGGCGGCAGGCGAAGAGGATGGCAAGCATCGCTGGGCGATGGTGGTCGATGTGCAAAAATGCATCGGCTGCCAGGCCTGTACGGTGTCCTGCATCATGGAAAATGCCGTGCCGGAGAACAGTTTCCGCACCATCGTTTCCACTTACGAGGTGCATGATGGAAAGCGTACCGGCACCTACATGCTGCCGCGCTTGTGCAACCATTGCGATAACCCGCCCTGCATTCCGGTGTGCCCGGTGGGCGCGACTTTTCAGCGCAAGGACGGCGTGGTGGTGGTCGATGGCGACCGGTGCGTCGGCTGCGCCTACTGCGTGCAGGCTTGCCCTTACGACGCGCGTTTCATCAACCACGAAACCGGCAAAGCGGATAAATGCACTTTCTGCGCCCATCGGGTCGATGCCGGGCTGTTACCGGCCTGTGTCGAAACCTGTGTCGGCGGGGCGCGCATCTTTGGCGACCTCAACGATCCGGACAGCAAAGTCCGCCACCTGGTCGACCAGAACAAACTCAAGGTGCTGAAACCGGAAATGGGCACACAACCCCATGTATTTTATCTTGGCCTGGACGAGCGCTTCCAGGGGCGTGTCGAGGGCGAAGGCACATTGTGGCAACCGAGCGGACACGGAGGTTAAATCATGGACAGTCAAATCATCGAAGTACTCAACGTGACACGCGGGGTGGCCTGGCTACCGTGGGCAGTGTCATATTTTTTCCTGATCGGGCTTAGTTTCGGCAGCTTTATGCTGACCCTGCCGTATTTTGTCTTCGGTCGCGCGCAGCACGAAAAGCTTGGCCGTTTGGCCCTGCTCGGTGCGCTGGCCTGCGGACTGACGGCGCCCGTTGCCCTGCTGGCCGACCTGCATGGTCCGGGACGTTTCCTGAATTTTTACCTGTATTTCCAGCCGCAATCCTGGATGTCGTGGGGCTCGTTCTTTATCCCGGTTTATCTCGGCGGCTTGCTGCTCTATGCGTGGCTGGTGCTGCGCAGTGATTTTTCCGTGCAGGGCCAAGGCGGCGACTCGTTGCTGGCCCGCTTCTATCGCCTTGCCGGGCGGGGCGGCGCAGCGCCGCGAATGGCCATTTTCGCAGCCGCCTTGCTGACCCTGGTGGGCGCTGTGCTGGTGGCGCTTTATACCGGCATGGAGGTGATGGTGGTTCAGGCCCGTCCGCTGTGGAACACGCCTTTCCTGCCGCTGCAGTTCGCGGCAACCGCCTTCGCCGGCGCAATCGGGCTGTCCCTGCTGCTTAACCGGTTTGTCGGTGGCCGCGATAACCAGCTGGAAATCGGCCTCAACCGCCTTCTTGTGCTGGCTCTGGCGGTAGTGCTGACGCTGGGCGGAGGATGGCTTTTTGTCAGTCTGTCCGGAGTCAGCCCCGCGCATAGCGCCGCCTTCAGCCAGGTGGCAGGCATGCCGCAATGGCAGCTGACCGCAGTGTGGGCGGTGCTGGCAACGATACTGCCGATGGCGCTGGCGATCTGGCTGCCGGCCTCAAGCGGTCTGATTACCGGACTGATTGCTGTGCACAGCGCATGGATGATGCGCTGGACCATCTTCATCGGTGGCCAGTCTATCCCCAAAACCGGTGCCGGTCTTTACGACTATCATCTGCCGCTCGGCGGTGACGGCCTGCTCGGCATCGTCGGCACGCTGGGTTTGTGGATCGCGCTGCTGGTATTGATGGTGGATTATTTGCCCTGGGCCGGACGGGCGTTTGCATGCCGCAACAAAACCAACGCACTCGCCGCTAGCGCGATTGCTCAGCACTAAGGAGATCAGCATGGAAGACAAGCGTCGTTCGTTTCTGCGCAAGGCCGCGATAGGCGGTGGTCTCACCGCTTTTGCCGCGGGCTTCTCGACCACGGCCGGAAGAATGTTCGACCACGTGCTCGGCAAGGACAAGCCGAAGCAGCGGCTGAATGGCAATTCTCTGGCGCCCGAGTTCACCGTCAATCCCGCCACCGGCGCGCTGAGCATCAACCCGGAACAGCAGGTCAGCTACGCCATGTGCACGGGCTGCACCACCTTCTGCGGCGTGCGGGTGCGCATCGACAAAAAAACCGGCAAGGTTTTGCGCGTGGCGGGCAATCCGTACAGCCCGATGTCGGCCGATCCGCCGCTGCCTTTCCAGACGCCGATCCGCGACAGTTTCGTATCGCTCACGCGCTTTGAGGAAAAAGGCCTGGCGGGGCGATCCACCGCCTGCGGGCGCGGCAACGCCGTGCTGGAGCAAATGGATTCGCCTTTCCGCGTGCTGGCCCCGATGAAGCGCGTCGGCCCGCGCGGCAGCGGCCAGTGGCAGCCGATCGCGTTCGACCAGCTGGTCAAGGAGATCGTCGAAGGCGGCAATCTGTTCGGCGAGGGCGAAGTGCAGGGATTGCGCGCCTTGCGCGACCTGCAGACGCCGATCGATCCGCAGCAGCCCGAGCTCGGCCCCAAGGTCAATCAGGTCGGCCTGATGGCCAGCACCGACGAGGGCCGCCTTGCCTTTGTCGACCGTTTTATCAAGCAGTCCTACGGTAGCCTCAACATGGTGGGACACGGCTCATACTGCGGCGGCGCTTATCGCAGCGGCTCGGGGGCGATGTTCGGCGATATGAAGAAAATGCCGCACGCCAAGCCGGATCTTGAAAATGTCGAGTTCTGCATCTTCATCGGGACTGCGCCCGGCAATGCCGGCAACCCGTTCAAGCGGCAGGGCACGCTGATCGCCAAGGCGCGCTCTGGCAACCGGCAGTTTAGCTACGTGGTGGTCGATCCGGTGCTGACCAATGCCGACAGCCTGGCCGCCGGAGACCGCAGCCGCTGGGTGCCGATCAAGCCCGGCACCGACGGCGCCCTGGCGATGGGGATGATACGCTGGATTATCGAGCAGGGACGCTACGACCGGCATTACCTCGTCCAGCCCAACCTCAAAGCGGCCGAGGCTTCCGGCGAAGCGAGCTGGAGTAATGCCACCCACCTGGTGATCGTCCAGCCGGGCCATCCGCGTGACGGCCGCTATTTGCGCGGTTCCGATTTGGGCATGGTCTTCACCGAAGAGGAGCGCTACAAGGACAAGGACCCCTACGTCATTTACGACCCGGTGACGAAGAAGCTCGTTGTTCACACCGAAGCCAAGGGTGAGGCCGAGCTGTTTTTTGACGGCGAGGGGCAGGTCGGCACGGAAACGCTCAAGCTGAAAAGCGCGATGAGCCTGCTCCGTGAAGAGGCCTTCAAGCACAGCCTGGCAGACTATTCCGCCGCCTGCGGCGTACCGCTGGAGATCATCGAAGGACTGGCGCGAGAATTCACCAGCCACGGCAAACGCGCCGCTGTCAACGCCCATGGCGGCATGATGTCCGGCGGCGGATTTTACAACGCCTATGCGGTGGTGATGCTGAATACCCTGATCGGCAACCTCAATCGCAAGGGCGGCACCCTGGTCAACGGTGGCGGCTTCAAGGATGTTGGCGAAGGGCCGCGCTACAACCTCGAAAGCTTTGCCGGTGCGGTCAAGCCGGGCGGCATGCCGATCGGGCGCAACGTGCCCTATGAAAAGACGTCCGAGTTCAAGCGCAAAAAGGAAGGCGGCAAGGCCTATCCGGCACAGGCGCCGTGGTATCCGAACGCCCCGGGGCTGGCCAGCGAATGGCTGACCGGCGCGATCAACGGCTATCCCTATACGCTCAAGGCATTGATTCTGTGGAGCTGCAATCCCCTCTACGGCGTGACGGGACTGCAAGCGCAAATCGGAAAAGATCTGGCCGATCCGAAGAAGCTGCCGCTGATCGTGGCGGTCGATCCTTTCATCAACGAATCCTCGGCCCTGGCCGACTATATCGTGCCGGATTCGCTGCTCTACGAAAGTTGGGGCTGGGCTAAAGCC